>JALUXP010000134.1 GCA_027013295.1 Sulfurimonas sp. | reverse complement strand
AGGATGTGCTGCTTTAGCTGGACAAAAAGATGAGTAAAGTTAAAGGTGAGGCTAAAGCCACACATCCAAGAGTTAAAGGATGTGCTGCTTTAGCTGGACAAAAAGACGAGTAAAGTTAAAAGGTGAGGCTAAAGCCACACATCCAAGGGTCAAAGGATGTGCTGCTTTAGCTGGGCAAAAAGACGAGTAAAGTTAAAAGGTGAGGCTAAAGCCACACATCCAGAAAAAGAAAGGGCAGATTATAAATATAAGCGTTATTATCCCTACTTACAATAGATACGAGTTTTTAAAAAGAGCTCTTTCATCAGTATGTAGACAATCTTACTCCGCTAAAGAGATTATCGTTGTCGATGATGGCTCAACTGACTATACTCCACAAATCCAAGAAGAATTTCCAAATATAAAATATATCTACCAAAAAAATGGCGGTGTATCTTCTGCTAGAAATTTAGGTATCAAACACTCATCAAACGAATGGATAGCTTTTTTAGACTCCGATGATGAATGGGATGAGGAAAAATTGGAAAAACAAGTTGCATTTCATATAAACAACCCTCAAATATTGATGAGTTATACAGATGAACTTTGGATAAGAGATGCAAAAGAGGTGAAGATCCCTAAAAAGTTTCGTAAGTTTGGTGGGGAGATCTTTGAGGAGTGTTTGTCTCATTGCATCATCGCTCCCTCCTCTGTATTGATACATGAAAGTATATTAGAAGATTTTGATGAGTCACTAGAAGTTTGTGAAGATTATGACCTGTGGCTTAGAATAGCATCAAAAAATGAAGTGGGTTTAGTGGATGAAAAACTTATCACTAAATATGCTGGGCATGATGATCAGCTGAGTTTTAAATTTTGGGGGATGGATAGGTTTCGGGTTGTTGTTTTGGAAAAATTACTTTTGTATGAGTTCCCAAATGAAGCGAGAGAACTAGAAAAAAAGCAGCAGGTGCAGCTAAAGCCACACATCCAAAGAGCAAAAGGATGTGCTGCTTTAGCTGCACCTGAAAAGCAAGTTATAGTAATAAAAAATGAATTAATTAAAAAATACACCTTGCTTCTAAAAGGTGCAATGAAATATGATAAAATACAAGATATAAAAAATTATAAAAAAAGATTAAGAGAATTATATGACACTCACTAAAGAAACAAAACTTACATTGCTCTACATCTCCATCGCCTTTTTATTTTCAGTTTTAATGCGTCTTATTTGGATTTATCAGTTTTATGGATATGAGCCATTTATGTTTCATGGCCAGTTTATGATAAATACAAATGATGGATATATTTGGGCTGAGGGTGCTAGAGATTTGCTCAGTGGTAGTTCTACAAACCCAGATGCACAAAATTTTTATGATACATTTCATCAGTACAATGACCTCTCTCCAGTTTCTAGTGCGGCATCACAATTAACAGCTTTTTTTGCATATCTGTTACCTTTTTCCTTTGAGTCAGTTATCTTTTATATGCCAATGTTTTTAGGCTCATTAGTTGTTGTCCCTATCATCCTCATCGCAAAAAATCTTAAAAACCTAGAGATGGGCTTCATCGCAGCCTTGCTTGCATCTATTGCGTGGAGTTACTATAACCGTACAATGGTAGGGTATTATGATACAGATATGCTTAACATTGTCCTTCCTGTGTTATTACTATGGTCTATCATCTGGGCGATAAATACAAATCAAGATAGATATCTCATCATCACCGCTTTAGATATCTTAGTATATCGTTGGTGGTATCCACAAAGTTATGCCTTAGAATTTTCATTTTTTAGTCTTATTTTACTCTATACCCTTATCTATGATAGAAAAAATCTTTACAATTATAAATTATTGGCTATTATGATGTTTGCAATGATGAATATAGATGGATTTATCCGTTTACCAATAGTTATTGGAATTTATTATCTGTTTAAATTTGAACAGGTTCAAAAGTATGTTTATCATATCTTAGGTTTAGCAGTTTTTGGGTTTTTTCTTAGTGGAGGTTTTAACCCTATATGGGGAAAACTACAACCTTATGTTTTTGGCAATGAAGTAGATGTAGCAACTAAAGGTTTTAAACTTCATTTTTATGCAGTGATGCAAACAGTCCGTGAAGCTGGTAAAATCCCTTTTGAGACATTTGCAAATCGTATTAGTGGGCATACTATTGTATTTTTCTTTTCGTTGATTGGTTATGGGTGGCTCTCTTACAGACATAAAAGTATGTTGCTTGGACTCCCTTTAGTTGGGCTTGGGTTCTTAGCATGGTTTGGAGGGCTTAGATTTACCATCTATGCTGTGCCTGTATTAGCCTTGGGAATGGGATTTTTGATAACTGAATTATCTCGTGTTGCCTTTTATAAAGGTGAGGCTAAAGCCACACATCCGAATGGGAATAATGGACGTGCTGCTTTAGCTGTATCAAAGATAGTAATGATACTCTTGACTTTAGCTGTTCTTAGTCCAAACATAAAACATATCATAGAGTATAAAGTCCCAACTGTTTTTACTCATAATGAGGTTAAGGTATTGGATCGTTTATCTAAGAGTGTATCAAGAGAAGATTATGTTGTCTCTTGGTGGGACTATGGTTATCCTATCCGTTACTATAGTGATGTGAAAACTTTAGTAGATGGTGGTAAACATGGTGGAAGTGTAAACTTTCCTGTCAGCTATATACTGACAAATTCTCAAGAAAAAGCTGCGAAGATGGCTAGACTTGATGTGGAGTACACTGAAAAAACTTTTGCATTTCAAAAAGAACACAAACAGGAGATTGTAGATAAAAACCTTACTATATTTTCAAACATAGAACAGATGACAAAAGAGTATGGTTATGATGATACAAATGACTTTCTACTCTCTTTAGAAACAGACATCAAACTCCCTAAAAAAACAAGAGATATCTACCTCTATCTACCATTTAGGATGTTAAATATTTACCCAACAGTAAAAGTCTTTTCAAATTTAGACTTGATGAGTGGTATGAAATATAAAAGACCATTTTTTTACATGAGTAAAAATTATAAACAAGTGAAAAATATTCTTCATCTAGGCAATGGAATCTCTTTAAATCTCCAAACAAAAGAACTTAGTCTCGGTAGTAAAAAGGTGAAAATACGAAGATTTGTCACTACTGTTTATGATAGAGAGCAAAAATTGAGAAAAAAAGTTGACTTGATAGACTTTAGCTCAAACATAAGTCTTATCTATATGAAAAATTACAATACCTTTTTAGTCCTTGATGAAGCAACTTATAATTCTTTATTTATACAGTTGATGGTTCTTGAAGAGTATGATAAAAATCTTTTTGAAGCAGTAGAGTTGACTCCACATGCAAAAGTGTATAAACTGAAAATATGAAGATAGTCATACTCTTTTTTGTTTTCATCTCATTGCATGCTAAAAAGCCTAATCTATTTTTACTTAAGCTCTATACAGATGATGCCAATGTGAGTGGCTGGTATATGAGTGAAAAGCTAGATGGTGTTCGAGCTTACTGGGATGGGGAGCATCTTGTATCTAGAAATGGAAATATTTTTGAAGCTCCTGCTTTTTTTACAAAAGAGTTTCCAAAGTTTAAGCTTGATGGGGAGTTGTGGAGTAGAAGGGCTAGTTTTGATGAGATTAGCTCCATTGTGAGAACAGGTGAGGCTAAAGCCACACATCCAAAGAGCAAAAGGATGTGCTGCTTTAGCTGCACCAAGAAACAAGATAAAGTTAAGGCTAAAGCCACACAACCAAAGAGCAAAAGGATGTGCTGCTTCAGCTGCACCAAGAAACAAGATAAAGTTAAGGCTAAAGCCACACAACCAAAGAGCAAAAGGATGTGCTGCTTTAGCTGCACCAAATAAATGGCAGCAACTTACCTATAACATCTTTGAAGTCCCAGAAGCAAAAGGGAACTTACTTCAAAGACTCTCAAATGTAAAAGAAACAAGCTACCTAAAACTCATCAAACAGATCAAAGTAAAAGATAAAGAGCATTTAAAAAGTTTCCTAAAAAGTGTAGAAGAAAAAGGTGGAGAGGGTGTAGTTGTACGAGATGGAAGTCTCCCTTACTATACAGGGCGAGATAAAAATGCACTCAAAGTAAAAAGTTATCAAGATACGGAATGCAAGATAGTAGGCTATAATGAAGGTAAAGGTAAATACAAAGATAAGCTAGGCTCATTAAACTGTAAACTAAAAGATGGTAAAATCATCAAAATTGGTTCAGGCTTGAGTAATGCCTTGAGAGATGAACCACCAAAGATAAACTCCATCATAACCTTTAAGTATTATGGATTAACTTCAAAAGGAAATCCTAGGTTTCCCATCTATTTAAGAGAGCGAATTATAAAATGAAATACAAACACAACTTTAATCCAACCATATCTGATGCAGATGTTTTTAGTGAGATAGCACAGGAGCGAGAGCATATAGGTTACTACAACCTAGTGCATCAAGATATTAGTGCAGTCAAAGAGTTCGCACAAGGTGTGAAACAAACAAATGTAGTAGTTATTGGGATAGGGGGGAGTACACTCGGAACATATGCTATCTATAAGTTTTTAAAACACTCTAAAAAACTTACAAAGAAACTACATTTCATAGAGAGTACGGATCCCATTGAATTACAATCCAAGATAGACGCTATTGACTTAGATGATGCACTCTTTGTAGTGATATCTAAGTCTGGAACCACCATAGAGACTGTCTCTATCTTCAAGTACATCAATTCACTTGTAAAGTGTGATAAAACCAATACTGTAGTTATAACGGAGGATGATTCGAAGCTAAAGACATTTGCAATAGTAAATGGTATGAAAACTTTTAGCATACCAAAAGATGTTGGTGGAAGGTTTTCTGTTTTTAGTAATGTTGGGCTTATCCCTTTGGCTATAGTTGGGATAGATGTTGATGAGATTTTAGCTGGGATAAGAGGGGTTTATGCTGACTTTTTTGGTGAGGCTGAAGCAACACATCCAAAGAGCGGTGAGGCTGAAGCAACACATCCAAAGAGCGGTGAGGCTGAAGCAACACATCCAAAGAGCGGTGAGGCTGAAGCACCTGCTCTTGGATGTGCTCCTTTAGGTGCACCTATAACAGGTGAGGCTGAAGCAACACATCCAAAGA
>JALUXP010000133.1 GCA_027013295.1 Sulfurimonas sp. | reverse complement strand
GCTACTGCTTCGTTAAAAGGCATTGAAGCTACTAGTAGCTCCTGCAACCTTTCGCCTTGCATTAGCCCTCTTTTTAAACCTCTGAAGTTGGGGTTATTTATGGAGAGGCACTTAATATTAAAGTAAAAAAAGTTATAATGATAATGAATTTAAGAAGAGTGGATACTATATGATAAGTAAAGATATAAAAAAGGTTCTTGTGCTAACTCGTGGACTGAAAAAGAAAAAGTCTAAAAAAGTTGAGATGAGTGAAGATGTACTTAGTTTTGCAATGGTTCAATAATTATGCTTTTATGTGATGTTGGCAACACCTCTTACCATTTTTTAGATCAATCTCACGATTACAAAGAGTCTGTAGTAACCTTTGACCCAAAAACAATTACTCAAAAAGTCTATTATATCTGTGTCAATCCTGATATAAAAGAAAGCTTAGATGCACTACAAAACTGGATAAATTTGGCAGAGTTTATAGATAAGCATCCTTATTATGAAACCATGGGTATAGACCGCATCGTTGCTTGTGAAGCTGTGAAGAATGGTGTTATTGTCGATGCGGGGAGTGCTATAACGGTAGATGTTGTGAGAGATGGTCACTTTGAGGGTGGTTTTATCTATCCTGGCACACAAGCTATGCGTGATACCTATACCAATATATCTCATGCGCTTGATTATGAATTTAATTACAATCTAAATTTAGATATAATTCCAAAAAATTCGCAAGATGCTCTGAGTTATGGTTATCTGAAACTTCTTTACAATGAGGTGATGATGCATAAGCTAGAAGTGATTCTAACAGGTGGTGATTCAGTGAAGTTGCAACATATATTTCCTGATGCGAAGTGTGAAAACGAGTTGCTCTTTAACTCGATGAAAAAGATTATAAAAAAGGCTAAGTTATGTTAACAGTTGCACTCCCAAAGGGTAGAATCGCAAAAGAAACGCTAGAGATTTTTGAAACTATTTTTGGTGATTCGTTTAAGTTTGATGATAGAAAACTGATTCTTGAGACTCCAAACTTTCGTTTTTTACTTGTAAGAAATCAAGATGTAGCTACCTATGTGTACCATCAAGCGGCAGATATTGGTGTAGTGGGTCTTGACACTTTAGAGGAGCAAGGACTTGATGTTATCCGCCTTTTAGATTTGAGACGGGGTGTTTGTAAAGTAGCTATTGGTATGAAAGTAGGGGAAAAACTAGATCTTTCTAAACCAGAACTTAAAGTCGCTTCAAAGATGGTCAACATTACAAAACGCTACTTTGAAGAGCGTGCTGTAAGTGTGGAGATTATCAAACTTTATGGTTCTATAGAACTCGCACCTCTCATTGGTCTTGCCGATATGATAGTTGATATTGTAGAAACTGGTACTACGATGAAACAAAATGGTCTTGAAGTGGTAGAAGATATCATGACAAGTTCAACATACCTCATAGCAAATAAAAATTCCTATATCTCGAAAAAAGATGAAGTTTTAGATATCTATGAAAAGATAAGCAAAGTTATCAAAGCAGAACAAAAATAGCGTGATGACAAATCTTGACCTTTATGCAAAAGCAGAGCATCTTTTAGGGATAGAAGAAGCTACAGAAGCCCTTTATGATGTTTATAGATCTGAGTTAGACTCCTACGAGGTAAAAACGCTTCTTGATGTTGGTTGTGGTCGTGGTGGCTTTATGCAGCGCCTTCTCAGCGATGGTGTGGAGTGTCGAGGGATTGACCTGAGTGCTATGATGGTTGAAGATTGTCTTGCACAAGGTCTTGATGCACAGTGCATAGATATAGCCGAGATGGATGGCAAATATGATGCCGTTGTGAGTATCTTTGATGTACTCAACTTTTTAGACAAAGATGCACTACTAAAGTTTTTAGATGCAGTAGCTGATAGACTTGAGGATGATGGAGTATTCATCGCAGATATCAATACCCTTTTTGGATTTTCAAATGTTGCAGAGGGGACGATGAGTCGTGACGGAGGAGATGAGTTTCTTAATGTAGATGCAGTGTTTCGTGGGGATGAACTGCGAACTATGTTTACTTTATTTGAAGAAAATCAAGATAAGTCTTATACCAAATATCAAAATTATATTACCCAATATTTCCATAAAATAAAAATCTTTCAAAATTTAACAAGTCTCAAACTCATAGATAAACAAACCTTCTCTCTCTATGCAAAAGGTGATAAAACACTTTTAATCTTTAAAAAAAGATAAAGCTCCTTTTATGGCATTGATGTAAGAAAGGGTATTTGCTTGACCTTTGTAAGCGATGTCAAAAGCTGTTCCATGGTCAACAGAGGTTCTTATGATGGGTAGGTTGAGTGAGATGTTGATGCTCTCATCAAAGTAGAGTGCTTTGAGCGGTATTAAACCTTGGTCATGATACATCGCTACAAAGTATCTATAGTTCGCTCTAACGCGAGGGCTAAAAGCTACATCTGGTACGAGTGGTCCGATAAACTGCTCAAAACCTACCGATTGATTTGCACTTTTTATCGCTTTAGTGATGCGTAACTCTTCGTTCCCCAAAACTCCATTATCTCCAGCGTGGGGGTTTAAGCCTAAAACGGCAATCTTTTCTTTTGGAAGTGATGCACTTAGATCAAGAAAAAAAGTTTTGAGTTTTTTGTACTGGATCTTAGATGCTACCTCTTTGAGTGGGATATGCTCAGTAAATAAAGCCACATACATCTCTTGGCATCCAAGCATCATGATAGCTTCTTTGTTAAAATAATGACGCAAAAGATCGGTATGCCCTTTAAACTCAAGTCCAGTCTTCATCCAAGCCTCTTTATGGATAGGCATCGTAACAACTGCATCTGCTTCGTTAGTTTGGCAAAGTTTTATAGCATGGATAAAACTTTCATAAGCGTATCTGCCACTTTGTGCATCTACTAAACCAGCTTGTATATGAAAGTCTCCATTAACTTCACTTAGAGTAAAATCTGTTGGTATTTTTACTCCGAGAAGTTGCACAGCTTGATGGAGAAGCTCTTTGTTGATGCAGTAGATGGGGTGAGAGAGTTTTGAGACCTCTTCGTGAGCTTTGAGTGCTATCTCAATCCCAACACCATTTAAGTCACCAACACTGATAGCTATCTTTTTTTTTGTCATCTTGTAGTCAATCTTTTCATCTCTTTGACAGCCTCAGCTAGACCACAAAAGACACTTCTTGCTATGATGCTCTGTCCTATATTTAACTCTGTTATCTCAACTATATTCATCATGTGTTTGACATTGTGGTAGTTGAGACCATGACCTGCAGCAATTTCAAGTCCAAGTTTTTTCGCATGTTTAGCAGAGACAACAATATCTGTAACAGCTTTATCAAGTTGTGATGAGAGCTCATAGCGGGGTAATTCTAACTCTTTTATGGAGTGGTTGGAGTGAGAAAGGTTAGAGTGAAGCATAGCGTAGATATTTGCAAAACTTCCAGTATGGAGTTCTACCATCTCTGCTCCTAAGTTCTTTGAAGCCTCCATCGCCTCGATGCTAGGATCAACAAAAAGTGAAACAGGGATGATACTGTCATGTAACTGTTCTATGGCATAAGATATCTCATCAGCAAAACGAAAAACATCAAGCCCACCCTCAGTTGTGACTTCCTCTCTTTGTTCAGGGACAAGTGTTGCACGGTGTGGTCGTAAGTCACTCACTCTATCTAAAATCTCTTTATTGATACTACATTCTAAATTTACTGGAAGTTTTGAGAGTTGCATGATAAGCTGGGCATCTTTATCTTGTATGTGGCGTCTATCTTCTCTGAGGTGGATTGTGATTTGGTCTGCTCCATTATCACAGGCTACATTAAGAGCATTTAAAATATCTGGATCATTCACGCGTCTCGCTTCACGCAGAACTGCCACATGGTCTATATTTACACCGAGTTTCATTGGATTGGTTTGAGTCATTTTGTACCTTTAATAAAAGATGATTATTTAAAATTCTTGAGGATAGGGGCAAGGCTCAGAAAAGTAAAAACCTTGAGAATACTGTATGCCTAATTCTTCTACTATCTTTTGAACCTCTTTTGTATGAACAAACTCAGCTACACAGGGGATATTTGCATTTTTTGCAAAGTATGCCATCGCTTTAGTAATCTCATAACTTTTTTTATTGACATCAATATCTTTGATATATTTTGCATCAATTTTAAGCAGACCTACATCAAGGTCAAGAACTCTCTCAAAGTTAGAATACTCAGCACCAAAATCATCTATAGCGATGGTGTATCCAAGTTTACGAAGGATTTTAAGTTGTTTGATGCTATCGTTTTTTGAACCAGCACTGATCCCCTCTAATATCTCTAAAGTAACCCTTCCTGTAGCTATTTGATACTCTTGAGTTTTCTCTTGTAAGTAGTCGATAAGATAGTTTTTACTCAGATCATCCTCAGTGACATTTATGGAAAAAGTATATTGATTTTCACTCATGATTTTAAAAGATTTATCTATCATGATTTTAGTGATTTCAGGGAGCAGACCCATGAGTTTAGCAGCTTCAAGAAATTCAAAGGCAGAGATCACTTTATCACCTTGGCGGATTCTTACTAAGGCTTCAAACTTTGTGATTTTGGCAGTTGTATTGTTGATGATACCTTGAAAGTATGGGACAACTCTGTCCTCATCAAGAGCATCATGAAGGAGGGCACTTGAATGGATGAATTTATCTCTATTTAATGTGGTTAGTGCATCATGGAGTTCATTATAAATATGACAATTATTTTTGCCAGAATTTTTTGCATATTTGAGAGCAATAGTAGCATCTCTGAGCAGATTTTTCTTGCCACTTACACCACCATAGGTAAAGGTGATTTTAAGAGCAATCTTATCTATCTGGAGCTTGTTATTTGCAAAGTATTCTTTAAGTTGATTTGCTTTTTTTTCTAGGTCTATCTTATTTTCATATACAAGGCAAAACTCATCAGAGTTAATTCTGATGACACAAGAGGTATCAAACTGACTAAGGAGGTATTGGGATACTTGTATGAGTAGTTTATCTCCAAACTCAAAACCATATGTAGTGTTTATATAGCTAAAGTTATCTATGTTGAGAAGGAGTAGTGAAGCTTTTCGACCCTCTTGAAGTTTTTTCTCTAGGTATATTTTGTTGT
>JALUXP010000132.1 GCA_027013295.1 Sulfurimonas sp. | reverse complement strand
ACCCTTAGACCTGTATTTCTAGCTCCACCCTGTTTTTTATTTATATTATGAGTTATTACTTGTATATTATCTTCATTTTTATATCTATTTAACACATCTATTGTCTCTTGTTTAGTTGAAGCATCATCAACCAAGATAATTTCAATCTCTTGAAGTGTTTGTTTAACAAGAGATTCAATACACTTAACTAACAATTTTTCTTCTATATTATAAACAGGGACTACAATGCTTACTTTAATCATGACAAATTTTCTTTCTCAAATCTCTCTTGAGCCAATACTATGGATGTGAAAAAAGCAAAAAAGAACATAGTAGGTGTTATATCCAAAATTCTATCTGAGAGGATAGCTATCATAATATTTATAACTATAAGTTGCTGAATAAATTTCACTTCTTTATTTTTAATTTTAATTGCTAAAATATAATAGAATAGTAGTAGTAATAGTATTAAACCTAAAATTCCAGTATTTAAGTATGTCTCTAAATAATAGTTATGCGTATGTGTATGATTTGCTTTAATTATATTCGTTCTATCGATACTAGATATCATTTCTGAGGGTATATCTCCTATGCCTACACCAAAGATGAAACTATTGTTAGGCTGGTTGAGTATATCATATGTCATAGGATAAAAGGCAAGTCGTGTTCCAAAACTCGTATCATAATCTCTGGTATGCCTTATTTTCTCTACAGCACTAAATGAAGCATTGACTCTTGCCTGCACACTAGCATCCATTTTATATCCTAAAATAAAAATAACAGTAGGAAAAACCAATACTTGTAAAAAGTTTTTCAAACTAACTTTATAGTATGTAAATAACATTATTATTAAACTTGCAAAATATACAATATACCCTGTTCTTCCACTAGATATTACTAAATTAGTAGTCATTGTTATGAAAAAAATAATATATACACTTTTAAAATAAATATTTTTCATATCTTTTGCTTGATACAGGATTAAGATTGCAGAAAATGCAACTAATACACTATATGTTATATGATTAAGAAAACCTACTGGATAATAGTGAATCTTCGAATACGCAGTTTCGTACAAATGAAAATATATTAGATAAGATATTATTTCATTTACAAACATCCCTCCAACAAACCCTAATATTATAAATTTTATATCCTTCTTTTTAATAATTGTAGCAAAAACAAAAGTGGGAATAAACCAATATATCCACATAACTCTTAATGTATGTGCCCCTAATTTCACATGATCACTCCAGAATAAAGAGATATAGTGAATAGCTATAAAAAGTAAAAAAACTAAAATATATTTGTGTTTAAGAATTTTTAAAAAATCTTCTTTTTTAACAACAAGTATCCATAAAACAAAAATCACGACAATGATTTTTCTACCATATTGATGACCGAAAGGGATACTAAAAGCCAACAAAGCAATTAAAAACACAATTGATAGATGTATCTTTTCTTTTATAAAATTATTTGAAGTAAATTTATCAATTATACTCATCTGTTAAATGCTTCTCCAAATTCAAAATCTTTTTCAGCAATTTTACCTAAAATGTCCTTTAAATATTTAGGATGCATTCCATATCCAGGTCTCACACTTCGTATATTTTTCTCTGTAAACACTTCGCCTTTTTTAATATCCTTAGATACATAAAGACTTCTACTAAACCGACGAGATAGTTTCTTTTGTTCTGTCATACTGTAATCAACTTTTCCAAGAAGCTTTTCAGTATTACGAACGGCTTCGATCATCTCTTTAAACTCTTTCTTGTCCATAGAAAAATCAGCATCAGCACCACCGATAGACTTATCAAGTATAAAATGTTTCTCTATGACCTTAGCACCAAGAGTTGTTGCTACTATGGGTGCAGTACTTCCAAGAGTGTGGTCTGAAAAGCCAGAGATTACTCCAAAAGTTTGTGCAAGATTTGGTATCATAGAAAGATTTGCATCTTCAAGTGATGCTGGGTATGCACTTGTACATTTTAAAAGAACTATATTTTCATTTCCAACTTCTCTACAAATATCTACTGCATCTTGTATCTCATCTATTGTCGCTATTCCCGTTGAGATTATCATAGGTCTCATTTTTGATGCTGTATATCTGATGAGTTCATAGTCTGTTATCTCAAACGAGGCTATTTTATAAGCCGACGGATTAAACTCTTCTAAAAAATCAACAGCAGTTTTATCAAACGGAGATGAAAATATATCTATACCTATCTCACGAGCATAATCAAAAAGTTCTTTATGCCACTCCCAAGGTAAGTAAGCTTCTTTATATAAGTCATAAAGTTTTCTATCATCCCAAAGTGTTCCACCTTTGATGATAAAGTCTTCCTTATCGCTATCGAGTGTGATTGTATCTGCCGTATATGTTTGTAGTTTTATTGCATTGGCACCTATATCATAAGCTGCTTTTATAGTCTCTTTTGCAATACCAATTTCACCACCATGATTTGCACTAAGCTCAGCTATGATGTAAATGCCATCTTTGTTTAAATCAAAATTACCTATTTTCATTTATCAACTCCATATTATGTAGTGTTTCATTTTTATCTTTTGCGGTACTTATTATTTTAAAATTAAAATTTTTATAGAGATTAATTGCTTTTAAATTATCTTCATATACATTTGCATTTAATATTTTTAAGTTTAGTTCATTAAATGCATACTCTATAATCTTATTCATAAGAAGCGAACCATAACCTTTTAATTTTGGATTTATATATATGCCAAGTTCTGCACTTTTCTCTCTTTTAATCTCTGTTAAATCAACAACACCTATAGAATTATTTTCATTTTTTACTAGAAAGTAGACTCTGTCATCTCTGCTGTTGAGTGAATCTATATATGCAAGATGGTTTTCTAAAGAAATTTCATCACGGTTATACATCCATTTTTTAACTGATGGAGCATTTCGCCACTCTAAAATCATCTTTTTATCATCTAAAGTAAGTTTAGTAAAGTTAATCAGTTTAAAGCTTAATTTATTTATCATCAGCTCTATTTTTTTATGTACTAGAATGGTATCAAACTTATCTAAAACAGAAAAGTTATTTCTTTGAAGATAATCGTATATATCTCCTTGATTCTCTTCTGTTTTTATAGCGATAAAAGGTAACTTCATAAAGTATGCTTCGTTCACAGTAACACTAGGAGTAAGAATAGCAAAGTCACTTTCATACATAAGTTTTGCAACTTCATTAGTGTTAATATGTAAAGTCACATTATTTAAGTTACCTACATACTCTTTTAATTCATTTAGATTTTTATTGGCAGTTGTTGTGATAATATCTATTTTCATATTTTTAAAACTGCATAAAACTTCTACTATTTTTATGTTTAACTTTCTACTATCCACTCCACCCATAGCTACTAAAATATTTTTATCTTTTGTCTCTACTTTTTTTGGGAATTGTTGATGAAATTCATCTCTTAAAAGAGTATATTTAGTTCCACATCGAAGTTCACAACTGTTAGGTACTAACCCTCTATATCTTGACTCATCAGCACTTAGATTGTGATTTAAAAGTATATCGCAATAGTGCTTTTCATAAGTATCATCAAAGGCTAAGATTTTTAACTTTTGGTTTTCAAGTTTTAATTTTTTTTCAAATTCATAGTTAATACCATAATGGTCAATCACTATCATATCTATATTGTATTTTTTAATAACTTTATTTAACTCTTCAATGTCATTTGATTTTAAAATCTCTATTTCATACCCTGATTCAACTATCTTATGATTGATATTTCCTTTTAAATCTTGCGAGGCAAATATAATTTTACTATTAGGATACTGTTTAGCCAAGACTAAATCTCTCATAATGTGACCAGTACCTATTGTCGAAGATGAGTCGGCTCTAAAGAGGATATTTTTCATCATTATGATGTTATCCTATCACTTACAAATTCTAATAATATATCTAACATTACTATATATTTATCTGAATCTTCTAAATCATCATTAATTATTGCATATCTTCCCTCAACTGCATAGTATGTTAACGGTATCAATAGCTCTATATTTTCTATTATTGCTATATTATTTATTTTAATTTGTTTTATTAGTTCTTTGATATTATGTGTTTTTGTAAAATGAATTGAATTATATGCCAACAATGCTTTTAGACATTTTTCAGCAGATTGTTGAAGATGAAATACAATAACTTCTAAATCTAGCTCTTCATCACCATTTTCAAAATCTTCTAAAAGATTTTTTGCAACTTTCAAATCTGTTTTTGCTTTTTTAAATAAAACTTCATATTGTTTTAGGAATTCCATAAATATATTCCTTTTTCTTCTATATCTTTATAAACTGAACCATACTCTTTTTTATAAAATTCATATTCATCACTCTTTGGGTTTAAAATATCTAAATCTAAATTCAAATCATCTAACAAATCATCTATTTTAGCTTTTTCATTCCACTTGTTATCATAATCATTTCTTACTACACAAATATCCAAATCACTATCTTCATTTGGTGTTCCATAAGCATAACTTCCAAAAAGTATAATTTTTTCTGGATTTAAAGGTTTTAATCTTTTCACAATAAGTGGCTTTATATTTTGTATATCTAGCATAACTTTAAATCTCCTTCAATAAATTTTATACATTTGAAATATTATGTAGAGCCCGATACATAATCTCAGCCCGTTCCCAATCTTCTAAAGTATCAATATCTTGAACTAAATGTCGTGGAAGGATTACAGGAATACTTATATCACTAAAAACTACTTTGTTTGTAGAGTTTTTTTCTAACTTTCTATTTGTCCAGTAAAATTGTCCTGCATCCTGATAAGCTTCTTCTAGGTCTTGACTTCTACTCATATAGTGTTGTGGTGTAAACATCTCACATCGTCCATCACTGTTAAGCTTAAAAGTTCTCTGAATTGGAAAGGGCATTGTTGTGGCACTAAAGGCATTAACCGCATCACTTTTTTTAAGGCTTTTATATCCTTTTATAAGATATTCTTTTTGTAAAAGTGGTGCTGTTGCATAGATAGTACAGATATATGCATATTTCTCACCATGAGCTTCTAAATACTCTACAGCATGGTTAACTACATCTGTAGTTCCACTAAAGTCATCACTCAGTTCTGCTGGCCGAAGAAATGGCACTTCTGCTCCATACTCTCTAGCAATATTTGCTATCTCTTCATCATCAGTAGTCACTATAACTTTTTCAAATAGTTTTGATGCTAGAGCAACCTCAATACTGTAAGCAATAAGTGGCTTACCAAAGAACTTTTTTATATTTTTCTTCGGTATGCGTTTACTTCCACCTCGAGCAGGGATGATGGCAATAGCATCTTTTTTCATGGGTTTAACACCTCAAATAAACTTTTTATAATGTAGTCTTGCTCTTCATCACTTAAAAGTGGGTACATAGGTAATGAAAAGCACTCATCATAATATTTGTTCATATTTGGAGTGATTTCATCTCCATATCCTAAAGATTTATAATATGGTTGTTTGTTGATCGGCATATAATGTATTTGCAAACCAATATTATATTTTTCTCTCAATCTATTATATAGCTCTATTTTAGAGATATTTAATTTTGTGAAGTCCACTTTTACAACATAAAGATGATAGGAGGATTTTCCATCAAAGGTATACAATGGCTTAATCATTGTATTTTCAAATGCTTTATCATATTTCTTTGCAATTTCACAACGCCTATCTATAAATTTATCTAATTTTTTCAACTGAGACAAACCTAAGGCACATTGAAAATCTGTGATTCTACCATTGTATCCTAACTCTATCATCTCATATTCCCATGGTGCTAAACCTTCTCGTTTTATCATTCCATGGTTTCTTAAAAGTAATACTTTTTCATAAATCTCTTTAGAATTTGTAGTAACAGCCCCACCCTCGCCTGTAGTCATATGCTTTACAGGGTGAAAAGATAAAATAGAAGCATCACTATTTGTACAAGATGCTGCCTTTACAGTGTCATCTTTAGCACCTATCGCATGTGCACAATCTTCTACTATTAAAATTGAATATTTCCTTTTCAGATATGCTAACTTCTTTTGATTTAACATGTTTCCAGAAAAAGCAACTGCATAAATTGCTTTTATTGATGTGTCATTTATTATTGCTTGCTCGCATAAATCCAAGTCAATATTTCCATCTATCGCGATATCTATAAATATTGGCTTAGCCCCAACATACAGCAGAGAGTTTGAAGTTGCTAAAAATGAATTAGGTGTAGTTAAAACTTTATCATTTTTGTTCAACAACACCTGCGAGACCAAATGTAATGCTTCAGTACCATTTGATACAGCGATACAATATTTTACATTGCAATATTCAGCCATTGCATCTTCAAACTCTTTCGTAACAGGACCAGTTGTAATAAAGTCAGACAGCAGCACTTTAGATACAGCTTCTAAATCTTCTTTACCAATCGATTGCTTTCCATATGGAATATGATTCAAAAAACTATCCTTTTTTTAACATCTCTAAAAACTGTTCATTTGTAAGCCACTCGGTATTATTGAGTGAATTATATTCGAAGCCTATACCAATATCTTTACCTTCTTTACCTAAAGCATTTTTACTAAAATCAGTAATATGACTAAATTGTATAGTTGGTGTTATGACATAGTAACTATCATATTCGACTACTCTATCATCTGCAGTTATCATTACCTCATGCATTTTTTCACCAGGTCTTATACCTATGATTTTATGAGGGAGAGATGGAGCTAATGATTTTGCTAATTCTGTCATCTTCATAGATGGAATTTTTGGTATAAATATCTCACCGCCATGCATTCGTTCAAAATTATCTAAAACAAATTGTACGCCAGCTTCAAGAGTTATTAAAAATCTTGTCATATCTGAGTCTGTTATAGGTATCTCTTTTGCACCATCATCTATGAGTTTCTTAAAAAATGGCACAACAGAGCCACGGCTTCCTATAACATTTCCATATCTAACAACAGCAAATCTTGTTTTTCTAATTCCAACCATATTATTTGCAGCTACAAATAATTTATCAGAGGCTAATTTTGTTGCACCATAAAGGTTAATAGGGCTAGATGCTTTATCTGTAGAGAGTGCTATAACTTTTTGCACTTCATTTTTTATAGCTGCATCTATGACATTTTGAGCACCATCAATATTTGTTTTGATACACTCCATAGGATTATACTCAGCAACAGGCACATGTTTTAAAGCAGCAGCGTGTATAACAAAATCCACACCACCCATAGCTTCTTCAAGCCTTTTTGCATCTCTAACATCACCTATAAAGTATCGCATACAAGGGTTGTTAAATATTTGTGCCATTTCGTACTGTTTCAATTCATCTCTTGAATAAATAATGATTTTATTTGGCTTGTATCTAGCTAGAATCATTTGAGTGTACTTTTTACCGAAACTACCTGTTCCACCTGTTATAAATATATTTTTATTGTTAAACATCAATACTCCTAAATTATATGTAACATTATACTAAACTAAACCTTGCTTAATAATTCATCAGCTAAGTCTACTATCTCTTTAACCTCAATATCTCCAATACTAAAATCATTTTTATCAATTTTCAAAGGGTTTACTTTTGAGTTGGATTTGACAACTTGATTTATCTCGGTAATGTAAGTATTTCTATATTCTGGGGTATTGCCAAATATAGCAATAGAAGCTACATTTAATCCCCATGCCATATGAGTAGGGCCTGTATCTCCACCGATGACAAGCTTTGTATTTTTTATTTTATTTTTCAGTGCATCAAGACTCATCTTGTCACATACTTTTACATTTTCAGCATTTTCTTCTAGAAACAAAGCTACATCTTTTTCAAATTTGCTAGCCCATATTACTTCTATCTTATAAGCTTTAAGCTCAAGAGCAAGTTCTAAAAACTTCTCTTTTGGATATATTTTATTTTCTCTCGATGCACCTACCACAAATATGATATCGGTATTGTTTTTCTCATGATGACTTGAGTATAAGAAAGCATCTTTATTTAAAATATCTTGCCTATCTACATTTACATTAAGTGCAGAACATATAACCTTTATATTTCTTTCTATGACATTTTTCTCATAGCCAATAGATACTGTTTCATCATAAAAACTACTTGCCAATCTCTCCCGAATAGACTCTTTTGAAAATCCAATAATTTTTTTTGCACCAATAATCTTACTTGCAATAGCAGATTTTAGAAGTCCTTGTGCATCTATCAAGAGATCATAATTGTTTTGAGAATATTTTTTAAGTTGTTTGAACTCTTTAAAAATATTCAATTTATTTGATTTGAGAGATTTTAAATTGACTGTGAGTATATTGTCAATATGTGGTGAATTTTCTAAGATGCTCTTAAAACCCTCTTCGACTATCCAGTCAATCTGAGAATTTGGAATTTTTTCTTTTAAAAACTGCAATACAACCATAGCGTGAACAATATCCCCAAGAGCCGAAAGCTTTACAATACATATTTTCATCTGTTTATTATATCTATTTTATTATAATACGCCCATGAAAAAACCATATATCTGGGATCAGTACTCTGACCAACCACATGTTATACAAGATAAAGTATATAAAAACAAAGAGAGACGAAAACATCTACCCTCTTTTATCAAAACTCTTTTAACAGCTGTTGTTATCTTACCACTCTCCATCATCGCGATGCCTTTTGTCAAAAGAAAAGTGATTAACTCTCAAGAGTTTTTTTGTTTAGGTGTAGATTATCAGCGAAATCCTCAAGAAACTCTTAGTTTTATCCAAGAGCTTGGAGTCAAGCACATACTACTTAGAGTAAAGCTATGGGAACTAGACTCTCTTGATGCACTCAAACAATTTATATTAAAAACACCAGACACCATAGTCACGCTTAAAATCCTCCAAGATAGAGAAAATGTAACCAATTTAGCATTATTTGAAAAAAATCTTTCTCAAATCTTTTCTAAGTTAGACACTCTTGTTGACCTCTATGAGATTGGCTCTACCATCAACAGAGCAAAGTGGGGGTTTTTTAGTATTGATGAGTATAATGCATTTTTCAAAACTGCCTATGACCTACGAAACAACTCTTTTGCTCAACTTAAACTTATTGGAAGTGGCGTTATAGATTTTGAGTACCACTTTACAGCCCACACCCTTTTTAACCTATTGAAGTACAAGTACGATGGTATCTCGGCACTTCTTTATGTTGATAGACGAGGTGCTCCAGAAAATATGCAGTTGGGCTTTAGCTTGTCAGACAAGATAGCTCTTTTGAGCACTATGGTTTGGCTCTCACGAAAAACCTCTCAAAAGCTTTACCTCACCGAAACAAACTGGCCCATATCAAACACAGCACCTTACGCTCCAACCAGCCAAAAAGAGTGTGTATCGTTAGAAGACTATGCGAACTTCATGCTCAGATATCATCTGCTAGCCTTTGCTTCACAACAAGTAGATGCAGTCTCGTGGCACCAGCTTATAGCTCCCGGCTATGGACTCATAGACAACAGAGAGGGCATCACAAAATACCCAGCTTTCCAAACATACAAAACTATGATAACGCATCTTCGAGATGCACAGTTTTTGAGACTAGATATTAAACGAGGATACTATATATTGCAATGCCTAGTTGAGGAGGAGAAACTTCTACAAATCCACTGGGCACTCAAACCTACAACACTCAAGAGGGAGAGCTATTTTGAAGTCTATTCAAAAAACGGGGTAAAAATAGAGGACGATAAACTTTCTATCGGTTCATCACCCCTTTACATATATATAAAAAGTTAAAATTCAAACTTAAATCCGAAATAAATTGCTTCATTATAAGTAATATTAGCAGCAATATCATGCTTGTTGCTATTTAACCTATAGTTAAGATATCTATAACCAACAAACATAAAACCTCTTTCTATCACTTCTGCTTTTATATTTAAACGATATTCATTAAAACTAGAAGCATCCAAAAAACTCAGAGCCTGAGGTGCGTAATAAGCCTTTGCACTAACTTCAACAGGGAGAAAATCTTTTAAAGGCAATGGATAAGAGAGACCTATACCGAGTGGCATACTCATAAACGAAGCATTAGATGAAGGTCCAGCAGATGCAGCTCCAGTAATGGCAGAGAAGTTCGTTTTCATACCAAGACCGATCTTTAGACCTGTATCTTTAATCTCTTGCCTAAGTAAAAAGTTAACTTCTGCAAAGTATTTTCTATTTATGAACTGAGCAGCTCCATTAGTATTATTTGGTACTTTTAGGTATCTTACTCCAACAAAGGTAGTATCGGGTTTTATGCTTTCATTGTACTGCCCTATGTCCAGTCCTAGACCAATCTCTACATCCTCAGCATCTATATTTACCGCTACATTATTCATAGCAAAAACTGAAATACTACTCACTACTAATAAACTTATTTTCCTAAACATTGTCATCCTTTATTATTGTAATCATAATTATACCATTTTCAGCAAAATCTATTCCATTTAAGCACTTAAGATTTAAATTGAGAATCTCTTTAGCATTAACTAATCTTTAAGTCACAACTCACTATAATTGAACCGAAATTTATCTTAAGGAAAAAAAATGAAAAAAATTACTACTGCAATTATTGCTCTAGGTGCTACTTCAGCTTTAATGGCTGGTGTAAATGCTGCTGCTTGTAAAGGTTGTCATGGACAAAACTGGGAGAAACACGCTCTTGGTAAATCTAAAATTGTTGCTAACTTAACTCACGCTGAGATAGCTACTGCTGTTAAAGGTTACAAAGCTGGAACTTTTGGTGGACCAATGAAAGGTCTTATGAAAGGTCAAGTTGCAAAATACTCTGATGCTGATTTAGAAGCTTTCGCACAAACTATCGGTAAATAATCACTTTTTTATATGTCAGAATCTATTCTGGCATATAATGCTTTTTCTTTAAAGCCTCTTTTTTTAACTCTTGATTCTTCGCATCATTTAATTCATCTTCTCCATCAAATTTAGCAGCATTTAAAAACTTATTTTCATCATCAAACTGTCCACTTTTAACAGCCCACAAAAAAGCACCTAGTGCAATAGCACCTAAAAATATAGACACACCCAGCATCATAGCGATTACCCAATTATCCATCTCAAATTCCTTAAATCTTATATTTTATACGCATAGAATTCAATACTACTAGCAAAGAACTCACACTCATAGATATTGCCGCCACCAATGGAATGACATAACCTGCCATAGCTAGAGGGATAGTTATAGCATTATAAACCAATGAAATACCAAGATTTTGCTTAATAAGCGAGTATGTTCTACTAGATATTTTAAAAGCATCTAAAAGTGACTCTAAAGAATCATCTAAAAGAACTACATCGCCAACATCTATGGCAATATCGCTTCCACTACCCATCACTATAGAGATATCTGCTCTAGCTAATGCTAAAATATCATTAATACCATCACCAACCATAACGACTTTTAAACCTTTATCATGTAGTGAACTTATATAATTTGACTTATCTTCAGGTGTTTGATTGCTATACACTTGTTCTACACCAACTTCTTTTGCGACCTTCAACACAGTCTCTTCATTGTCCCCGCTCACTATTACAACATCTATATTTTTTCTTTTAATTTGGGCTATAACCGCTTGAGCATTCTCTTTGATCTTATCATCTAACTCATAGGCAGCTACAACTTTACCATCAATTGCCAAATAAAAAAGAGTATTTGCACTCTCTATATAAAATGATATCCCATTATATTCCAATAATGCTGCATTACCACCTAGTATTTCAGAATCATCCATATATGCGACTATCCCTAAAGAGCTAAGTTGTTCATAACTATCAAACGCTTTCATCTCAACACTAGCATCTAAATTTAGATGTTTTTTTATGCCTTGAGAGACAGGATGATTTGATTGACTTACCAAATAGTAAAGCAATCTGCTATCAAAATCTTCATAGAGATGTTCTTTTACAACCTCTGGATGCCCAACAGTAAGAGTGCCTGTTTTATCAAGAACTAAGGTATCGACTTTTGCCATAGTTTCAAGCTGGGCAGCTTCTTTAAATAAAATCCCTCTCTTTGCACCCAACAAAAGTCCCACTAAAGTTGCTACAGGGGTAGCAAGAGCTAAGGCACAGGGACAGGCTATAACAATAACAGATATACCAACCATAAAAGACTGCTCAAAATCATGTGGCCAAACCCACCATACAATAAAGGTTGCGAATGATAAAAACAATATAGTGCTTGAAAAATACTCAGAAAGTCTGTTTGCCATCTGCTGAATTTTAGGTTTTTTATTGATTGCGGATTCCAACAATGTGAGAAGATTGGATAAGGTAGAATGTTCAAAATCTTTTGTAGCTCTAAAATGTATATCGGCATCTATACTTACAGTACCACTCATCACATTATCGCCGATGAGTTTTTTTATAGGCTTACTCTCTCCTGTTAAACTTGACTCATCAAGAGAACCACTTCCTTTAATAATTTCACCATCAAAAAGAACTCTTTCACCACTTGCTACTACTATAATATCTCCAACTTTTACATCATCAATCTTACACAATACAATAGAGTTATTTTTATATACTTTTACTTCGTTAGCTATATTTTTGCTGATAATATCTAGTGAATCTGCTATATTTTTCTTACTTAAAACCTCCAAAAACTTACCAATAAGAACAAAAGTGATGATCATACTTACACTATCAAAGTATGCTTCACCCTCTTGTGCAAACATAATATATAAAGAGTAAACATAGGTAAGGGAAGCCCCAGTTGCTACCAACAAATCCATATTTACTGTTTTTGTTTTTAAACCAAAATAAGCACCTCGGAAAAATATCCAACCACTATAAAAAAGGACAGGAGTTGACAATATCCACTCTGCAATATTTAAAATAGTTTTCATCTCTTGAGTAATACCTGTAAAATAACCTGCATACTGTGCAACTGCTATCCACATAATATTCATAGAAGCAAAGATAGCTACAGCCATTCTTAAGTAGTATGATTTTCGTTCTTTATTTGCATGATTTTCTTGAGTTGAAGCATCATAAGCAAAAGCATTGTAGCCAATAGAACGAATCATCTCAATAATCTGTGAAAGTTTTACTACATCATTTGCCCATATTATGGTTGCTTTATTATTGGTAAAATTGATGTTAGCTTCTACCACTCCATCCATTTTATGAAGAGCTTTTTCATTAAGCCATACACAAGCAGAACAATGAATGCCTTCTATAATTAGAGAGATTTTTGAAAAACCATCGTCATCAATTTTCACATATTTATCATGGAAAGATTCGCCATCAAAAGAGCTGCTATCCTCAAGCATATGCGTAGGAGCGGCTAAAGTAGTCTCGCCAACTTTTTCATAAAAGCTATCAAGACCTTCAGAGTTAAGTAAATTGTACACTCCTTGACAACCACTACAACAGAAATAATGTTCCCCATCTTCTATCATAACACTTGTATCAAACTCCAAGTGGCAATGAGTACACTTAACTTTCTTTGACAACTTCAAATCTTCCTATACTTTTATTTTTTACAAGTTTATTCCATTTTTTCACATAACCATTCATACATATATAGACACCATTTTTCGGTTTTGCTTTTAAAAATCCCATTGCCATACCAAGATTAAAACTTGCTTCTGATTTTTCTATCTCATAAGGTTTCATTGCACCAGTGAGTACAATTTTTCTATCTTCAAAAATTGCATCCAAGAACTCTGCTGTTTTATCCATAGAGTCAGTGCCATGGACAAGAACAAAAGAGCTATCTTTAGATTCCATTATAATATTTGTAATTGTTTTTCTATCTTCTAAATCTATCTCTAATGAATCTTTAAAAATAACTCCAGCCATATCATACTTGCTCTCCACACTATCGAGTATTTTTACTAATGCTATTGAATCATAAGGAACTTCAAGCTCTCCACTTCTAGCATCATATCTTTTATTAAAAGTTCCGCCACTATTTAGAATTAACATTATATATATCCCCTAACTTATTTACAATTTTAGTTGCATTGGATTTTACTTTAGTACCTGTTTCATCAAACAAATACGCAGTAGATACTCCTGCATTGAATCCTGCATCTATATCTCTTTGTTTATCACCAACTATAATAGAATTTTTCAGATCTAGATCATATTCCCTTTGTGCATCTAAAAGCATCTTAGGTTTTGGTTTTCTACATGCACAAGATCCTGTAATATCTGGATGATGGGGACAATGATACACTTTTGAAATCATCACATCTTGTTTCAAAAATTCTTCTAACATCCAATTTGTTAAAAGTTCAAAATCCTCTTCACCATAATATCCCCTAGCAATTCCACTTTGATTTGTCACAATAAATATTAGATATCCATGTTTCATATAGTATCTACAAAGTTCAAAAATACCATCTATAAATTTAAAATCTTCTTTTTTATATAGATAGTCCTTTTCAATATTTATGACCCCATCACGATCCAAAAAAAGTGCTTTTTTCATAGATCAACTTACACCATCACCAAAGATTTCTTTCTCAATAATATCACATATAATATGCCCTATTAATATATGAGATTCTTGAATACGAGGAGTTGCTTCTGATGGTACGATGATGGCATAGTCAGCTAACTTAGCCATCTCTCCACCATCCCTTCCGACTAAAGCAACAGTCGTAATATTTTTTTGCTTTGCACTTTTAAAAGCATTGATGACATTTTTTGAATTACCAGAAGTGGAGATACCAATAAAAAGATCACCCTCTTGTCCCATACCCTCAAGTTGTCGAGAAAAGACTTGGTCATATCCATAATCATTCCCAATAGCAGTTAAAGCTGATGTATCTGTAGTTAAAGCAAGTGAAGGCAAAGAGGGTCTATCAAACCCATATCTGCCAACCATCTCAGCTGCAATATGTTGTGCATCAGCAGCACTCCCGCCATTGCCAGCTAAAAGAGTTTTCTTATTATTTTTATAAAGAGTAACGCATAGTTTTGAAACTTGCTCTATTTTATCTAAAAGGTTCTCATTATTATATATATCTTGTTTCGTTTCGTATGATTTTTTCACTTGATCTTTTATATAGTTTTTCATAAAGTATGTCCATAATTTAAATATCTAAAATAATAGCATTTTAAAGATTAGTTTTTGATTTGAATTTGTAAACATGAGATAGTTCAGTTTTTTATTATGCTATTTCTAGTATAATCCCCCTTATTACTACAAGGGATTTTATACTATGAGTTTTTTACAAGAGTTTGATAAAGAGATTTTTGACCTGTGTGAGCTTGAGCTTGAACGCCAAACTGACCATTTAGAGATGATTGCATCTGAGAACTTCACACTTCCAGCAGTTATGGAAGCTATGGGGAGTGTTTTTACTAACAAATATGCAGAGGGGTATCCTCAAAAACGCTATTATGGTGGTTGTGAGTACGCTGACAAAGTGGAACAACTAGCGATAGACAGAGCTTGCGAACTTTTTAACTGCAAGTTTGCAAATGTACAGCCACACTCAGGAAGCCAAGCCAATGGAGCTGTTTATGCTGGACTGTTAAAAGCTGGTGACAAACTTCTAGGTATGGACTTATCTCATGGGGGACACTTAACCCATGGTTCTAAACCATCTTTTTCAGGTCAAAACTACCACTCTTTTACCTATGGTGTAGAGCTTGATGGTCGCATCAACTATGAAAGAGTTATGGACATCGCAAAGATCACAAAACCAAAGATTATTGTTTGTGGAGCTTCTGCCTATGCAAGAGAGATCGACTTTAAAAAATTTCGTGAGATTGCTGATGCAGTGGGAGCTATCCTTTTTGCAGATATTGCACATATCGCTGGTCTTGTAGCAGCTGGTGAGCACCCTAGCCCGTTCCCTTATGCTGATGTCGTAACAACTACTACACACAAGACATTAGCTGGTCCTCGTGGTGGTATGATCATGACAAACGATGAAGATATTGCAAAGAAGATGAACTCTGCTATCTTCCCTGCTCTTCAAGGTGGTCCACTTGTTCATGTTATCGCTGCAAAAGCAGTTGGTTTTAAATACAACCTCTCCCCAGCATGGAAAGAGTATGCTGCGCAAGTCAAAGCAAATGCAAAAGTCTTGGGTGAAGTCCTCATGGAACGAGGATACGATGTAGTATCTGGAGGCACAGACAATCACCTTATCCTTGTTTCTTTTGTAGGGAGTGAGATCAGTGGTAAAGATGCTGATGCGGCACTTGGAAATGCTGGTATTACTATCAACAAAAATACCGTTCCCGGTGAGACAAGAAGTCCTTTTGTGACTTCAGGTATCCGTGTAGGAAGTCCAGCACTCACTTCACGCGGTATGAAAGAGAAAGAGTTTGAATTGATTGCCAACAAGATGGCTGATGTTTTAGACGATATCAACAACACCAAACTTCAAGAGAGCATCAAAGAGGAGCTTAAAGCCTTAGCTCAGAACTTTGTAATTTACCAACACTCAAGATATTAAACTAAAACAAAAAAAAGGGGAACCATCTTATGACAGCAATGGATATGAAACTTATCAAACTCGTAAGTGATCACTACTGGATAAAAAGGGACACAGTAGTCAACAAACTATCTTTTAAAGGGCGTACTTTTTATAACAAATATGAAAAAGTAAATGCTCCACTCAACCAACAAGTGATCAACAAACACCTTAAAGGAGAGATAACTGTAGCACACTCTCTTGTTAATGCCCATGATAAGGTTGAAAATATTGTTATTGATTATAATGGTCGTGATCCTGAACGCTTTTACCATAAGGCACAACTTCTTTTACGCGAAGAGGGCTACATAAACTTTACTGCTTACACTACCAAAACAGAGGGACATCTTCATGTTTATATCCATAAAGGGCATACAACCTTGCAAGAAGCGATACAACTCGGTAAAATGATAAGCATGAAACTAGCAGCAAAACAACCAAAACAGTGGCGTATGTTTCCAAACGCTGATATGCCTGATGAATACAACATACTCGCACTACCTTATGAAGTCTATGCAAAAGAACGCGGAGCTTCATGGTCAAAACACCTTTAGATCCAATACAAAAGGAGATTCAATGCAAGAAAAGAATGAACTTAATGATATTATCTTAAACAAAGGCAATGCATCTAGTGGCAACAAAAAGGTCATCTTAGCTGTAGCTACACTTGGTGTTATTCTCATCATCGTTATTATGCTTATGAATACACTCACATCAAATGAACAAAATAATCTACCAAAGCCTGTACCTTTACCTAAACCACAATCCATCCAATCTGATCTCAAAGATGATGCTGTCAATGAACCTTTATTTGAAGAGGTTGAAGTTGAAACTGACAATAATCCTGATGCACAAGATCTCGATGCAATAGCACAAAAACTCAAGAAAGAATCACTTCAAAAACCTATTTCAAAGCCTGTTTCAAAAACAGTTGCAAAGAAAAAAGAAGTTAAGAGAAAGCCTACTCCTAAAAAGATGACTGGCAATGCTTACTATGTACAAGTAGGTTCATTTTTAAGATATAAACCAAATAAAAAGTTTCTTGATTCTATCGAGGATAGAGGCTATCAATATAAATTTGCAAAAATAGACTCATTGACAAAAGTTTTAGTTGGTCCATTTGCAAATGAAAAAGAAGCCAGAGGTGCATTAAGAAATATACGAAGCAACATAGAAGCTGGTGCTTTTTTAACTAAGCATTAAATAGATATAAAGTATAAAGAAAGATAAGTGATATATTCTAAAAAATTTAAGCAAGACTTACTTGCACCCATTGCGGTCTATGCAAAACTCAAAGCACTCTATAAAGATGAGATCTCTTTTCTTTTTGAAAGTGCTGGACAAAGTGAGGGTAACTATAGTTTTATCTGTATTGGAGCGAGAGAAAGGCTCCAGTATTTAAACCAACGAACCATCTATACAGATGCCCTCTTGCAAGAACATACAATTGATAAAAATCCATTTGAGTTTCTTAAAGACTACTACAAAAATATTGACCAAGCACTCTACAAAAAAACAACTAACGAATTAAACATAGGTTTTGTAGATGGTTTCATAGGTTATATTGGTTATGACATGGTGAAGGTATTTGAACCAAAGCTAGGCTCAAGCATGGACAATTTAAAAGATGAACTCCAAACACCTGACTTAGACCTCATCCTTCCAAAGCTCATCTTAGTATATTCACATAAAAACCATGAGATAACTTTAGTCTCCACCCTCGAGCAATATTCAAAAGAGTTTGATATGATCGAGAATGAACTTAACTCTTCATTTGAAAATATCCCTATGATGAAAAATATTGGCACAGATACAGGTTCATTTACCCACTCTAAAGAACAGTTTTTTAAGATGATTGACAAATCAAAAGAGATGATTAAGAGTGGTGATGTTTTTCAAATCCTTATGACAAACCGTTTTACAAGAGAGATCAAAGTAGATCCATTCTCATTTTATAGAGTCCTCAGAACTAAGAACCCCTCCCCTTATATGTTTTTGATGGAGTTTGAAGATTTTAACATAGTAGGCAGTTCTCCAGAAGTGATGGTGCGGCTTCAAGAGAGGGAACTCCTTCTACGCCCTATAGCTGGGACTAGAAAACGAGGAACAACGAAAGCAAAAGATAAAGAACTTGAACTTGAACTTTTAGATGACCCAAAAGAGTTAGCAGAGCATCTGATGCTCATAGACCTTGGCCGCAACGATGTAAGCAGGGTAGCCAAAACAGGGAGTGTAAAAGTTGAGGACATGATGCATATAGAGAGATTTTCACATGTGATGCATATAGTCTCCGATGTCACAGCAGAGTTAGCAGATGACAAAGATATGTTTGACCTTTTCATGGCTACTTTTACAGCTGGTACTATGACAGGTGCACCTAAAATTCGGGCGATGGAACTCATAGCAGAGTACGAGGGCATCAAACGAGGTTTTTATAGTGGGAGCATCGGCTACTTTGGCTTTGATGGCAATATGGACACAGCGATAACTATCCGTACAGCTATGGTTAAAGAGGACAAGGTTATCCTCCAAGCGGGTGCTGGCATCGTAGCAGATAGTGTCAATGAATCGGAATTTTTAGAGGTACAAAACAAACTCGGAGCGCTTGTACACTCTCTTGAAGATCTTGACTAATGACGCAAATCTTTGCAATCTTTGGTGATCCAGTTTCCCATTCACGCTCCCCTTTGATGCACAACAGTGTTTTTAAGCATCTTCACTTTGATGCATCTTATACTCGTGTCCATCTCAAAGATGGCTCACAACTTCGAGAGAGATTTCTAAAACTTGGACTCAGTGGTGCAAATATCACCGTCCCTCATAAAGAAGCTGCTTATACGGCATGTGATGAGATACGAGGTTTTGCAAAAAAAATTGGTATTGTAAATACTATTATTCTTGAAGACAATAAGCTCATAGGTTACAACACAGATGCAGATGGCTTTATATTTGCCATAGAAGAGTTCAAGCAAAATTTTACTCAAACACCTCATGTTTTGGTGATAGGTGCTGGTGGTACAGCAAAAGCTCTCGCCCAAAAACTCACTTTAGAAAATTTCGATGTTACAGTGCTCAATCGAAGTTCTAAAAGTGCAGGTTTTTTTCAACAGCTTGGCATAAAATTTTCTACATGGGACAACTTTCTTATCAACAATAAATATGATTTGGTTGTCAATACAACAAGTGCAGGACTCAAAGATGATGAACTCCCTGCTCCTCAAGAGATGTTAGAAGAGATTTTAGACAATACCACTTATGTGGCGGATGCTATCTATGGAAAACTTACACCATTTTTACAACTTGCAAAAAGTAAAAATATTACTTACAAAGATGGAGCAGATATGCTTCTTGGTCAAGGGGTATTAGCCAATGAGCTTTTTGTCAGACACAGCCTCTCTAAAGAGAAGATATTTGAGGCTATGAAACACAGCTTTGAGATCTAATCAACCCCGCTTAGGATAAAACTTCAACAACAACACCGGCAATAAAAACAGATCAGATAACATAGCCATAAACATAGCTAACATTGTAAGTAATCCAAAATATATAGTTGGTACAAAACTTGATAAAACAAGGACACTAAAACCAACCATAATGATGACAGAGGTATAAAACATAGCTATCCCAATGCTTGTATGAGCGTTCATAATAGATTGCATCAAATCATTGGTTTTTTTATACTCGCTCATAAACCTATATATATAATGGATAGTATTGTCCACTGCAATACCTATACTTATAGAAGCTATTGTAATGGTCATCATATCTAATGGTATATCCATAGTACCCATCAATCCAAAGATAACACTTACAGGTAAAATATTTACAATGATGGCTATGGTTGCTATCTTTAAACTTTTAAATAAAACTAAAAACATCAAAAACAAAATAAAAACTACTACACCTATAGTTTTAATTTGAGATTCAAAAAGTGATTGCAGCATATTGTTGTACATAATCAATAAACCTGATAATCGATGTTGATAATATTGTGCATCTAACATATTTGTCAAATCTGCATCTATTTTTTTTATGAGTTGATTTCGATTTAGATTTGGCATCGAGTCTATCACCCTTGCACTTATTCTCACCTGATTTTTCTCTATGTTTAGGTAGGGCAATAAGATCACCTTAGAATATTCTAAAGGCAGTTCTTGATTAAGCAATGTCAACATTAAACTATCTACATCTTTACCACCATTGAGAGTTTTAAGAATCTCATTAATAGTTGCTAAAGAGATCACCTTCCCTACTCCTTTTTGCGATTCAAGGTATTGATGCACTTGAGTAATCTTTTGCATTTTTGATTGGGTAAACCAGTAGCGTTGTTTATCTTCACTACTCTCTTCAAATTCATCTTCAAATTCATCAAGTTCATCCTCGCCAACTACGGCAGGTTTCACTTCATCACTATCCTCTTTAAAAGTAAGAATTATATCTAAAGGGATAGTCCCTCCTAATTTTTGATCTATAAGATACATACCTTGATATGTTTGTGTATCTTTTTTAAAATAATCTATAAAGCTATTTTCAACTCTAAGGTTACTTATACCATAGGCACTAAATACAACGATAGAAGCAGATATAAATAAGATCATCTTTTTATATTCAAGTGCAATATTGGCTATTTTTAGTGTAAAGGAGCTCTTTTGTTTACGATGGGTATCCATCTCTTTTTTACCTATCAACAATAATAGGGCAGGAAACATAATAAATGTCATAAGTAAAGAGATAACTAAACCCAAACTCATCATCCAACCAAATACAATCACTGGTAATATATTGCTAAAGACTAAAGAACTAAATCCTGCTATAGTAGTTATAACTACAAAAAAAGATGGCTTTAGCATAGACTTGAGTGTGCATCTAACAAGCTCTTCTTGGGTATAGCTTGGATAGAGTTGATACAGCTCTTTATATTTGATAATCAAATGAACAACTAAAGAGATATTCATAATAAGTTCTAAAGAGATAAAGTTAGAAGATACTACTGTTATCTCAAAGCCAAGGAGGTAGATAAGCCCTGTTGTGATGACAAGAGAAGCACCACATATCGACAAGGACACAAGAACCCAATCTATTTTTTTCAAAAGTGTATATAGTATTATAAACAATAACACAATTATAATCGTTCCAAAGACCATTAAATCACTCTTAACATACTCAACCATATCATCACTAATCATCTCTACCCCACCAAGATGAAGCTCTATATTTTGATGTTGGGCTGAAAAGCTATCTAATATTTTTCTAATATCTACAATAGTTTGATGATAATTATGTTTTTTATTTTCTTTAAGTATCAAAGAAAGGGCTGTTGTTTTAAAATCACTACTTACTAAATTATTTTTATATATTGGACTATTTAGAAACTCTTTTTTTACTAAATTTTTATCTATATTTTTTGACTCAAGAGTTGGTATATCTTCGAGAAGCTCTTCTAATGGTTTTATGGGCGACTGCAAGAGAGGGACATTGAGTATAGAGCTTATTGATTTTATGGCTTCTAACTTGAGTATTTGAGAACTCAAGTTTTTTATATTTTTAAGATTTTGTACTGCAAGTATCTCGTTTGTAGAGGTGTAAGTGATGATAAGTGTATTTGGAGTTTCAAATCTGCGTGAGACCTCTTTTGCATACTTTAAATCTTTATCTCCATCCAAGAGTAGGGTTTCAGCACTCACATCTATCTGTAATTTTGTGGCAAAATAAAACAACACAACAACAACAAGAACGACTACTGCCAATACAAATTTTGCAATTTTTTTCATCAATGTTTAATCTTGTTCCTGTAATGCTACCATCAACTCTTCAAGAGATTTTGTTTGTAAAAAGTCTTTAAACTGTGCCTTGTCAGCTTTTAATATACTTATACCAACTATCTCAACATCATAGATGAGCCAAGTATCTTTTGCAACTTTTGGCTTTTTTGGTTTATAAAACTTATAAACTACATCAAGTCTTTTATTGGCACTTTCCATATAAGTTTTTATAAACATTCTATTTTTCTTTTTGACAACAGAAGTGATTTTGATGATTTGGTCATTGTAGGAATCCAACTTAGCTGAATAAGACTTTTTCATTCTATCTGTATATATGGAGACAAATCTTAGCTGATCACTTTTACTAAGTTTGTTCCAATTTTTTTTTCCTAAACTCAGTTTTGCCATGAGTTCAAAATCAAAGGTAGGGGTTAAAATTTTTATCACATCTTCAAACTTTTTTTCTTTTGAAATTTTTATATTTTGAACGATAACTTTTACCTCTTGAAGCGTATTTAAAAAGTGATCTTTTAGAACTTCCTCTTCATTTGCTGACAAAACTTGCGTTAACGAAAACATTATAAATAATGTCAAGATCCAATGGGTCATTTTTTGCATATCACTTCCTTATCTCTTCATCTCTTTTTTGTTCATATATATCTCTTAAATATGGGTACAAATCTACCGCATCTTTTCTTATTTGCTCATATTGAGTCGAATAAATAGAAATATTATTAAACTTCTCAACTGTCTTTATACCCAAATATCCAGCCCAAGTATCTGTAATGGTCCACCATGGTCGCTGAGTATAGTCAACAGGATTTACTGCTGCATCTGGGAGCATACTAAAAATGTCTCTTAAATTTGATGGTCCGAAAAAAGGTACAACAATATGTGGACCACCGCCAACACCGTAGTAACCCAGCGTTTGTCCAAAATCTTCTTTATGTGGGTATAAACCAAACTCACTTGCTGGATCAAAAAGACCTAAAATGCCGATCGTAGAGTTTATCAAGAATCTACCACTTTCTATGAGTACACCATCAATCTTAAACTGTAAAAGATTATTTAAAAAATGCATTGGAAAGTAAATATTATTAAAAAAATTGCCTACAGAGTTTCTCATCCCTTGTGTAGTTATAGTTGTATATACATTATCTATAGGTATGAGTACATTCATATAAAGAGTGTCATTGAAACTTGTCATACTTCTGTTATAAGATTCAAATGGATCATATATTTTTTTTATCTTAACTTCATCTTCAAAGTCATCAAAGTCATCAAAATCATCATCTCCAAAAGAGTTCACACTAAAAAGCAAGATCAAGACAACCAAAGATAAAAAATTAATCTTTCCCATTTAAACCACACATTTTTAGAATACAATCATTATACAACCAAAGATTAAAAAAAGGCTTAAAAATTAAACTTTTACCCTATCTTCTAATGCACGCGTAAGTGAAAGAATATCTATATTTTCTAAACTTACACCTGTTGGTACACCCTGAGCTATCCTTGTAAAGTTTATATCAAAATCCTTTAGCTTATCTTCTATGTAGAGGATAACTGCATCATTTGATATAGATGGAGTGATGGCGAACACTATCTCTGAAATACCTTTTGTAACTAACCTCTCCAAAGTATTGAGACTCAATTCATTGAGTGCATCTAGTACAAAATAGCGACCATCAAAAAGCCCATTTTCCTCTAAGAGAAGTATATCTTTTGCACTCTCTACTATGCACAAAAGCTTTTCATCTCGGCTCTCATCACAGCAGATAAAACAAAGTTCATCCTCGCTCATACCACCACATAGTTTGCATTTTTTCAAGCTACCTAAAGCATCTTCAATAGCATGAGAGATCTTCATACCTGCATAAGAATCATTCATCACCATAAAATAGGCAAGTCTTGTTGCAGATTTTTTCCCTATTGTGGGTAGGTCTTGGAGAGCTTCTACGAGTCTATTGAACTTTTCTAATGATTTTATCATATTTTTGGCTTTATCCCTTTTGGCAAAAATATCCATAAATGCAAAGGTGCTTTAAGCCGTCCAGCTACCTCTCTAGCTTTATCTCCAAAACCTAAAAACATATCGGCTCTTATGGCACCTTTTATCGCACCACCTGTATCTTGTGCTTGTACAATCTTACTAAAACTAATGTCTTCTTGCTTTGCACTCAGATAGAGCATAGCTCCAAGAGGAATGATCCGTTTGTCAACTGCAACAGAACGGCTTGGGGTCAACTCTAGTCCTAAAGAACCAGTAGCTTTTTTATCTTTTATACGAAAATAAACTACAGATTTATTATGATGGAGTACTTCATCCACTCTCTGTGGATGCCTTAGAAACCATGCTCGAATACTTTGCAAAGAGATCTCTTCTAGTGGTATCTCACCTGCATCTACAAGATAGCGTCCGATAGAGCTATATTGGTGTCCATTTTGATTGGCATATCCTATAAAAAGTGTTTCATTTGTATCTAAAAGAACCCGACCAGAACCTTGTATCTCTAAAAAAAATAGATCAATTTTAGAATCTACATAACATAAGGTATCTGCATCAATCTTCATAGATGCACTCTGGGCTCTCGTGTAATATGGTACTAACCTACTCCCCTGTATTCTTCCTCGAAGACGATAATTTCTCAAGTCTGGGTATATTGCCTTTAAATCAACTGTTATAAGATCTTTAGGTGTAGCGTACACTGGGTATATGTATGCACCATGTTTTTTAAGTGAACCATGGAGATATGGCTCATAGTATCCAGTAAGCATGCCAGTTGCATTCCCATCTTCTGCCGTTACTGCATAAGGAAGAAAGTGAGAAGTGATAAAGTTTTTTGGGTTGGGTATATTTTTTGTAGCTTCTCTGCAAAGTTCAGGATAAAACTCTCTTGTTTTTGAACTACTGCAACTATTTTTAAAATTTCTTAATGCTTCATCAAAATCTTCATTTTCAAAATCTTCAAGTGCATCAAAAGAACTTTTAACAAGATATGTTTTAGGTAAACACTCAAACAAAACACAAGCTTTTGTCTTGTTTAGGTCTAAAGGGAAATTTGGTATTGGCTCCTTAGAGCAACTTACAAAGAGTATAAGTATTGTTAAAAATGTTAGTATTGTTTTCATAAGTGCAATTATAACTTAGAAGCTTTGCTATATAGTTAAAAAACGATATAATTTCAAAAAATTTTAGATTTACTAGGGCATATAAAACAATGGAACATTTAAGTTATTATGAAATTTTAGAAGTTGAGCAGACTGCTGATAAAACGGTTATCAAAAAAGCTTATAGAACTATGGCTAAAAAATACCATCCAGATAAAAATCCTGGTGATAAAGAAGCTGAAAAAAAGTTCAAACTATGCAATGAAGCATATCAATGTTTGAGTGATGATTCTCAAAGAGGCATCTACGATAGATATGGCAAAGAAGGGCTCCAAGGAATGGGTGGCGGTGGTCGTCGTTCATCTAGTGGATTTGATGACTTAGGTTCTATGTTTGAAGATATGTTTAGTGGTTTTGGTGGCGGAGGTGGCAGAAATCGTCGCCAAAATCCAGCAGATATGGATAAATTTCCTCTTGATATGAATGTAGATATGTACCTCTCTTTCCAAGAAGCTATTTTTGGTTGTGAAAAGGAGATAGAATTTACATACAAAACCTCTTGCAAACCTTGTAAAGGGACTGGAGCAAAAGATGGTAAACTCTCAACCTGTTCTCAGTGTGGGGGACAGGGTCAAGTGTATGTAAAACAAG
>JALUXP010000131.1 GCA_027013295.1 Sulfurimonas sp. | reverse complement strand
TAGAGAGTGGTATACCTTATCAGAATATTATTCAGATGCTTATTCATCAGTTTGCATCTAATAAAATTCAGATGAGTGTTTAACAAGATAACAAAATATATTCAGTCGCTATCTAAAAACCAACTAATTCTTAAATTTTTAAACTAATATGTTACCATAAGAAATACTCCTCTTTAAATCAATTTATATTTCTTTTTTATAAATAGTCTTAATTCAAATTTAACGATTATATAACACTAATTTAATACAATTTTTAAAATCAAACTAAACTAGGATTTTAAGAAATGATTAAAAAGATAACAACTCTCTCACTTATAGCAAGTTCAGCAATATTTGCTGCACAAACGGAACTCTCTCCTCTTAATGTGGAGTCAACCATCATCACTGAAGTAGCCCAAAACGCTCAACTCTCAGCTGATTTGGCTGAAGCTCTTAGTACAAGTGTTCCCAGTATTGATATGTCCCGCCGTAGTGGTATTGCCAACGATATACTCATCCGTGGTCAAACACGAGATAACATCTCAGTATCTGTCGATGGGACAAAAATTCAAGGGGCTTGTGTCAATAGAATGGATCCACCCATCTCTCACATCATCACAAATCAAATCCAAGATGTCGAGGTTATCGAAGGTCCTTATGATGTTGAAAACTTTGGCACGATGAGTGGTGGAGTAAAAATCAAAACTAAAAAACCTACAAAACATTTCAAGGGAGAAGCTAACTTTGCTTATGGCACTTGGAACCATCTCAAATTTGGAGCAAGTGCAAGTGGAGGAAATGACTATGTCCGTATGCTTGTAAGTGCATCTACCGAGTCAAGTAACCAGTACAAAGATGGAAATGGTAACACACTAGCAGGTCAAATCCAAAAAAATGCAGATGCTAATCCATCAGATAAAACGGCTACGGGTGCAGTTTTAAAACCACAATATAAAGATATGAAAGCCTATACAAAAAGTTCTTTAATGGCAAAAATGTTCATAAAACTAACACAGGATCAAGAGGTTCGTTTAGGCTACACTGCAAACAGAAGCGAAGGTATTTTATATGCCAATACAAAGATGGATGCACTTTATGATAACTCAAATATATATAATGTTAAATATATAGTAAAAAACCTCAGCGATACCTATAAAAAACTAAGCCTACAATACTATGAATCAGATGTCGATCACCCAATGGCCTCAAAATATAGAGTCTCGTCTAACAATCCAATGAAGAACAACACAAACCATCTAAAAACTCAGATGCAAGGGGTCAAACTAAAAAATAGTTTTGAATTAGCTAGCTATAAACTACTCATCGGTCTTGATGGGAGTAAAAGGAACTGGAATGGCGACTACTACAATACAACCACAAAAGCTCCAAAAGGTAAAAGTGTAGGGAACACAACCACCACCAATATGGCATTTTTTACAAAACTAGACAAATCATTTGATGCACTTGATATGAGTTTTGGACTACGATACAATTCTACACAAATTGCCCATACCACTTTAGAAACAAGAGACTACACCTCTCTCAATGCAAACCTCGTTAATACTTATCATTTAGATGAAGAAAATAAACTCTTTTTTGGGTTAGGTCGTGCTTCTCGTGTTCCTGATGCAAGAGAACTCTACTTTAGAAATATTAAGAACAAAAACACAGACACAACTGGTACTCCCAACCTCAACCAAACAACAAATACAGAACTTGACCTAGGTTATGAACTCCAAGGTGAGATGATAGGTTTGAAAATCAAGGGATTTTATTCAAGGCTTCATAACTACATATATATCCAAAAAGATAAATTAGTCGATGCTTTTCAAAATGTCAATGCCACTGTATATGGAGCAGAACTGAGTGCATCATACTATGCAACAGATGAACTTACTTTAGATTTGGGTGCTTCTTACAAGGTAGGAAATCGAGATAAAGCTTTGGTTGGCACTACGCAAACTGGAACAAATCTAGCAAATATTGCACCACTTCGTGGGACGCTCAACTTAAGCTATGAGTATATGAACGAAAGCGTAGCCTCTATGGGTGTAAGAGCATCACAAGCTTGGAATAAATTTGATGGAGAAAATGGGGAGCAAAAGTTAGCAGCTTGGGCAGTACTCGATATGAAAGTGCGACATAGATTGAACAAGTTATTTGATTTTACACTGGGTGTAAACAACTTACTAGATGCTACATACGCCCAGTCAAACACTTATGCTAACCTCACTTTAGTCACATCAGGATCCACTGGAAAAATTATGCTTCTCAATGAACCAGGTAGATATATCTATACAAATCTTAATGCTAAATTTTAAGTCTACTTTTGTTTAGATCAAATCCATAAGCTTACCTAAATCTATCTTCCCATAACCGTAAAAATCACTCTTTTTTCTTGTTTTATCTGTTTGGGAAACTCCTTGAGAGTTTATGGTAAAAGAGCTATCTGTTGCCCAGATTGTGAGCGTATCTGATGAGAGCAACTCTATGGTGTAGTTACCATCTGCTAAGGTGTCAGTTACTGTGCAACTCCATCTATTGTTGCCTATGTTTTGTACGCTATATAAACCAAAAGTGCTATTTGTATCAAAAGAAACTAATCTCACTTTCAAGTCACTATTTTGGCTGAGTCCATAGATGCCAGTGATAGTTGGAGTTGGTGATGAAGAGCTTATCATATCATCCATATAAGGAGTATTATTGCCAATATAAGAAGTTGAGACTTGTAGTAAATCCTGAATCTCTTTTCTTGTTAAATTTGGATTTTTTTGTAAAGCTAGAGCTATTACTCCAGTCATGATAGGTGCAGATGCAGAGGTACCAATAAAACGAACTGAAGAACCATTTGTAAACTCATTGTATCTAATATATCCATCATTACTAGCTCCAGCACTACCTTGTGGATCAAGAGCTGTGATGCCAAGGTAGTAACCACCTGGTGCTACTATATCCAAGTCTTTTCCATAATCACTATAGCTTGTTCTTAGGTTGTATTTATTTGTAGCACCAACACCCACAACAGAGTCCATTGCCGACTCATCATTACCCATTTTTTTGTTGCTATTACCGCTAGCAAACACCACTACTACATCTAAAGTGCTCATAAAGTCACGAAATGCATCACTCACATTCCCTGTACCCCAACTACAGTTTATCACCTTTGCTCCTGCATCTACTGCTTGGGTAAAGAGTTCTATGAGGATAGAATCATCTATATAATTGTTCGTTGGATATCTCAGTAAGATAAGTTCAACCTCAGGAGCTACCCCCATCATCCCTATACTATTGTTTGCAGCGGCAATAATCCCAGACACCGCTGTCCCATGATGAGAGCCGATAGTTGGAGGAGAAACATCACTCCCTACGACACCGTTTTGATCTACACTAATCGTTTTTATAATCTTATCTTTTATCTCTGGGTGGGTTGTGTCGAAACCGTTGTCTATAACCGCTACCTTCACACCCTTGCCAGAGTAAGAGTAAAAAATATTTTGGGGATTAATGTGTGCATTACTATCTATAGCATTGAGATTATAAAACTTACTATCATAGTTTATACTCCACTGCTGATTAAAAAGTGGATTTGTATTGCTAGAGTCTGAAGTGCTATGGGAACATCCTAGAAAAACCAATATGATTAAAAGAGCTAAAGAGAGTCTCATCTTTCTTTGGCTTTGCGTATGAAATTTGGGTGTGCAAACTTAACACTTTTGAGCTTATATATCTGGTTGGATATATCCAAAGTATCTGAGAGTGCATCTACTTTAAAAAGATAGGTATTTTTGTAGATCTCTTTGAGTAAAGTCAGTTTATAAGTGTTCACTATCTCCTTAAAACTATCTAAATTTTTAAATTTAATTATAAGTTGGTTTGAGACACCTATGAGAGTGTCATTTGGTGTTTTGTAATACTCAGTTGCGGAGGGTATCCTTGCATCTGATCTCTTGCTTATGTTCTGCGTATCCACAGGCGAAAGATCTATTTTTTTACCATTATTATAGTAAAAAACATCACGAGCAAATAGATGCACTACTACGCCTAAAGAAAAAATCAAAAAATATCTTATCATCCCAATAACCTACAAAGGTATTTTATCTCACTGGTGAGTGTTGAGAATTTTTCTTTTTCGTAAGCAAAGTGAGAATACTCCTTATATTGCCATGTCCATTTTCTGATCTCTTTATTTGAACTCACACTTTCCCCTTGAATTGATTTATAGATATAATACCAAATATAAACTTAAAATGAAAATTAAAACTCCAAAATAAACACACTCCCCATCGAGTTTTTAGACTTAGCACTTACCTCTACATCCATCGCATCACAGAGTCGTTTTACGATGTCTAGTCCTATTCCGTATCCATCGTTTTGCTCTTTGTAAGAGCGTTTAAAAACCTCTTTTGGATTTTTGATGCCATGACCAAAGTCCTCTATGAAAAGTTTTTGTCCATTGGAGTAGATCTTTACAACGCCATTTTTATGGTTGTATTTACAGGCGTTTGAGAGAAGATTTGAGATCACTTGAGTGATAGCATCTTGGTTTACCTCAACAAAAAATGCTTCATCATCTACTTGTATCTCTATGCTTGGATAGATTTTTTCATGAGTGTCAACAAGCTCTTGGACAACCTCTACAAGATTGATTTTTTCTACCTTGAGTGCATTTTCTTGGAGTAAAACTGTGAGGTTGTTTTGTATCTCTTGGATATGTTCGGCACTCGCTTTGATGCGTTGCAAGTTTTTGTTGTCCACAAAACCATCTTTTTTTTCAAGGAGTTTGATGTTGAGGAGTATCGAAGTGATGGGGGTATTAATATCGTGGATGATATCTTGAGAAAAGTTATCTAACTTTTGCAAAGTTTGTTGATGTCTTTTTTTCTCTTTTTTAAAAAGATAATATCCAAACATTAAAAGGATAAGCGTTACAAAGGCAAAGATATAACTACTTATCAAGCTTATACCCTATCCCTTTTTGAGAACTTATCCTCAGCCCCATCTTCCTGAGTTTTGAAAGATAAACTCTTAATGCACCCTCGCTCGCTTCACCTCGGTTCTCTAGCTCATACAGAAGCTCATCTTTTGGTACTGTTTTGTCTAGGTTTTTGAAAAATATCTGGAGGAGTTTTTTCTCTTGTGGACGCACTTGGATGGGAGTGTTTTGCCCATCAAAAAGCTCATTTCTTGAGATGATATATCTTAGAGCATCATAGACTATCTCATCTCCCTTAGAGTCAAAAGACTTTCGCAAAATCGCCTTGATGCGTACCACTAACTCATCAAAATCAAAAGGTTTCTTCACATAGTCCTCAGCCCCAAGTTCAAAACCTCTTGAGAGGGAGTTGATATCGTTTCTTGAGGTTAAAAAGAGCGCTGGGGTAAAGTTGTCGGCCTCACGGAGCATCTCTAAAAGCTCAAATCCATTAAAATCAGGAATGTTCACATCCAAGATAAAAAGTTCAAACTCTCCATTTGCACTTAGCTCTAAAGCTTCATTACCACTACTAGCATGGGCAACTTCGTACCCTTCAAACACCAACAACTCTTGCAAAGTTTCACTCAGTATCTCATCATCTTCTACAAGTAGTATTCTTGCCATCTCACTACCTT
>JALUXP010000130.1 GCA_027013295.1 Sulfurimonas sp. | reverse complement strand
AACTCTATCCCAAGATTGTACTTTGCCATTGTTTGCAATGCATCTTTGAGGCTTTTTGCACTTCCATCGTGAAAGTAAGGGGCTGTTTTTACAATATTTCTTAGTGTGGGTACTTTAAAGACATTGATGTCAAATGGTTTTTTTGTGATTTGGCTTCTATCTGGATATGTTTGTTTATTTTTATACTCCATAAAGATACCCATCTTTTGGTAGGAGTTTCCCCCTAGGTTGACCCCATTATGGCATGTAATGCATCCGTATTGTTTAAAAAGTATATAACCTTGTTCCTCATTTTTACTCAGTTGGTACTCTCCTCTTAAGAACTTATCAAACTTTGCATTTGGTGTAGTCAAGGCTTTTTCAAACTCCACTATGGCATCAAGCACATTTTCATACTTTACTTTATTTGTATGAAACACCTTGTGAAACTTTTGTTTATATGGAGAGTTGTTGAGTTTTTTTTCTATCTTTTGTGGATTCATGTTGTGTTCAGCAGGATTGTTGAGTGGACCTGTTGCTTGCTCTTTAAGGTCTGCTGCGCGTCCGTTCCAAAATTGTCTAAAATTGTATCGGGCATTGAGGACAGTGGGTGACTGAATGTTGCCTTTTCTCCCTTTGACCCCTATGCTCACCACTCTTGGGTCTGCACCACCTTCATAAACATTATGACAAGAGAAACAAGAGACTGTATTGTCGCTAGAGAGGATGGTATCAAAAAAAAGTTCTTGCCCAAGCTTTGCTTTTGGCATATCTACATCAACCTCTATTGGGATTGGGGTGATTGGCTGTTTTGCGAAGAGAAACAAGGGTAAAAAGAGAAGGGCATATTTTTTCATACACTTATTCTATAATAATAAAACTAATTTAGAGATAAAACAGTGTTAAAAAAAGGTGGTAAGTTGGAGTGTAAGGAGATTGATTTAGTATTTGGGCTAGTTTTTTCGTTAGCCCAAATAGTGATGTTGAGAGAGTATTAAAACTTAACCCCTAAACCAACTTTTAAGAAAGGGGCATTTTGATTGGCAAAAGCTGGAGTTGCACCCGTATCTCCTATAGGAAGCATTCTGTAACCCACCTTAAGATCTAGGTAAGCGTTTTTAGAAGCATTGTAGTTTATCTTCGCATAGATATCAGTCATCATGTAGCTACCAGCTGCAATAGTAGATGTACCACTAGCAATCGCAGTAGGAACTATGAGTGAACCAGTGTTGAAACCTATGATGGCATCCACTGTACTTTTATAAGCAGAATACTCTAAGTTTAATGCTGTAGCAGTGTAGCTACCACTCTTTGTAGCTCCACCTTGAGTTAAAGCAATAGAACCATTTTCTTGGAAAATACCTGCGCGTAAAGTATTATTTACTTTGAAACCAAGCGTAAAAGCCTGAGCAGTAGTGCTAGTGTTTGTGCTTGACATGTATGGCATAGTGTCAAACTCAAATGTTAATAATTCAGCTGATGCTGAAGAAGCTAGTGTTGCAACCAACAATGTGGATGTTAAAACTTTTTTCAATGAAAATCCTTTAATGTTTTTTTATAACTTCTAATGTTACTGAAAATTAAATGAAATTTAGCTTAATGTGTGTAAGAGGGAATTTAAACGATAAAACTTTTTTAAGCCTTTCTTTGCTTTGGTGTCCAAATCGTAAGAGATAAACTTGAGATAATGTAATATATCTTTGTTTTGGATGCCTGTTCTTTTGGAAGCGAGGGAGAGAATGTATTGTGGAATTTTTATTTTTTGTTTTGAAAATTTCTTTTGGATTTGTTTGTATCTTTGTGCATCTTTATGAAAGCACAACACGGCAAAGACAAAAGGGAGATTGTATTTTTCATTCCATTTTTGTGCTAGGTCGATAGTGGGGTTTCCTGCCAAATAGTATTTGAGTGCTTTGTCCCCTATGAGGACTTCACCTTCGATGCCAAGAAGTTTTGCTAACACATTTGAACTCGCGGATGCTGCATCATTAGCACTTGAAGTATGGGGAATCACCAAGACACTTAAAACCTCTTTTTTTGCGATGATGCCCAAGTCAACATGGGAGAATTTTTTTGCTTTGATGCTTGAGATAAAAGCTGCGTCTACATCTCTCGTGAGAAACTTTTTATTGATGTTGGATGGTACGCCCCGTTTGTAGTGCATACTCATCTTCTCTTGCGAACTCTTTGTAAAACGCTTCATAAAAACATGAAAGGGTAAAAGGTTTAAATATTCTATTTTTCCAAAAATCATATGCAATTATACTTTGTTTAGCTTATCTTAGATATAATTACAACAATATAAAAAGAGGAATATCATTTTATGGTAAGAGTAGAATTTTTAGGTCCAATACAAAAAGATCCACTTGCGTTAGAGATAACAAATCTTAACGAGTTAGCAAAGATACTCCAAGGGGATGACGAGCTTGGTGAGTGGTTAAAAACCTCTGCAGTAGCTGTCAATGACACCCTTGTTTCTTCACTAGAGTGTGAGTTAAAAGATGGAGATAAAGTCTCTTTGCTTCCACCTGTTTGTGGAGGTTGAGTGATGTTAGAACTCTATGATGGTGCTTTAGATGTTCCAGCCATACTAAAAAGATGGTATGAAGAGGAAGCAAAGAGTAATTACGGTGCGTACATTCCGTTTATAGGGACTATCCGTGATGAAGATAGCATCGAGGGACTGAGCTTTGATGTGTATGAGCCTATACTTATATCATGGTTTAACTCTTGGCAAAACAAAGCAAAAGCAAAAGGTGCAATTATCAAGATGGCTCATTCCAAAGGTGATGTGATGTTACATGAATCCTCCTATATCGCTGCTGTTTTCTCTCCAAAGAGGCGTGTAGCTTTAGAGTTCATCGATGCATTTGTAGAGGATTTTAAAGCGAGTGCACCCATCTGGAAATATGATCTTAAACATGGTGAGCGTATCTATGCCAAAGATCGCTCAACCGCAATTCAAGGGAGTGGAATACTATCATGAAACTATTATCTTACGAAACAAGTCAAAGTATGCTTGACCTACTTAAAGTAAACACATCAAGGACACAAAATGTCCCTTTAAGTGCATCTTTGGGGAGAATCTTAGCAACAGATATTGTTGCAAAGCACAATGACCCACAGTTTCCTACTGCATCTATGGATGGGTATGCGATCAAGTATGCTGATCAGGATTTGGAGAGCATCACTATCCTTGGGGATAATCCTGCAGGAAATGATGAGCAGAGGGTGATCCAAAGTGGGGAGTGCATCAAGACTTTTACTGGCTCAAAGATGCCAGAAGGTGCAAACACCCTCATCCAGATAGAAAATGTCTCAGTAGATGGAGGGAAAATATCTATAGATGAGAGAGTAATCCTTGGTTCATCTGTACGCCCAATAGGTGAAGGATATAAGGCAGGAGCTATCCTCATCAAAAAAGGGACAAAGATTGGTTTTGCAGAGATTGGTGTGATGGCAGGACTCAATCAAGTGATGGTAAGTGTCACACTCAAACCTAGAGTTGCTGTGATATCGACAGGAAGCGAGATCCTTGATCTTGGTGAAGAGAGTGACAATCCCGCACAGATACGAAGCTCAAACAACTACACCATTGCTGCACTTTTTGAACAAGCAGGTGCAGAGGTGATTCAGCTCGGAACTGTGGGGGATGACAGAGACTCTATCATGCATACCTTTGAAAATGCACTTGAGTCTTGCGATATACTCATCTCTACAGGTGGGGTGAGTGTCGGTGACTATGACTTTGTCAAAGATATCGTCCCCCGTCTTGGTGCGGAGGTGATCTTCAAAGGTGTAGCCATCAAACCAGGTCGTCATGTGATGGTAGCCCAAAGAGAGCATAGCTTTGTGCTTGCACTCCCCGGTTTTGCCTACTCATCTACAGTTACAGCCTTACTGTACGGACTCCCTCTTGTAGCAAAGATGTTAGGTCACGACACTCCCTACAAAACAGTTGAAGCAAAACTCACAGAAGATTTTAAAAAACGAAGTAAAAATACAGAGTTTACACCGTGTAATCTTGAAGTGGTTGATGGGCAGTATGAAGTAAACTTTGAGGGGAAGAAAGTTGGAAGTAGTGCTATCCTTACAAATCTTCTTAACAATAGTGCACTTATGGTGACAGGGGAAGATGATGGTGATTTGGACTCAGGAACTTTTGTAAATATAATATTATTGGAGAATTTTTAATGAAAGCATACTCTATAGATGCAAAAAAACAAGAGTTAAAAGAGATAGATATCGACATGCAACCCAACACTGTATATAGTTTCTTTAACTCTATCTTGATAGATGAGTTGGATTCTTTAGAGCATCATACCATCCATAGTGATGCGGAGGCACTCTTAAAAAAACAAAAGGTTTATTTTATAGGGGAGCAACTTGTAGTAGGAGATGCTCTTATAGTAGGTAAAGATGGAATCCTTGAAGTAGATACTACAATTCCACAAGAAGAATTAAAAGCTCTTATCAGTTATGATGTACCAAAGTTTTATCTTGATGCACTAGCATTACTACAAACTACAGATATCAATCTTTATAAAAATTTTGAGATAAAAAAAGAGGAAGAGATTATCCCTCTAAGTGCTGAATGGGTTCTTTATGTTTTCAATATGGCAGATGAGCGAACCAAAGAGTTCTTTTTAGGTGAATTGAAAAAAGCAGTAGATGCACAAGATAATATCTTGTTGCACATCCAAAAGATGGCAGTTTTAGCTTTACAAGCTGGTGCTTGATATATCCTAATAGTGCTTTAAGCGTAGGATATCCTTGCTTCTTAATAATAAAAAAAAGGATAAAAAATAACAAAAAAAATACGAAATATTTTACTTGGTAGTTTATTTTTACTAAGCACAAATACATTTGCAGATACAAATAAGTTTACTTATTCAGCTTCCATCGTTGGAATGAATATGGGTTATAAAGAGTATTCAACAACAGGAAATCTATTAGATAGTGAAAAATCACAATTTACAGATATTGAAGGTTTTGAAGTAGGATTGGATTATTTATCTTCAAAAGAGGGAAATAGTTATTCAAAGATAAAAACTTCTATATTGCGTGTAATAGGTAACAGTGCCTATACTGGTTCAATTTTAGGTGGTGCGTCAGTATATGGAAGTCGTACTTCAACAACGGCTAACGATATCGTTGATATTGGTATCTCATACAATATTTATCACACTTTAAGCAACAACCTATCTTACAACTATGGTCTTGGTTTTGGTTATAGATCTTGGAGAAGAGCATTGTCTGTTTCACAAGTGGAAACTTATCAGTGGCTATCTTTACGACCAAGCATTGGTATGGGTATGAAAATAGATTCAGAATTTAAAACCAGCATAGATGTTTCATATCAACATGGTCTAAAACCAAAAATGTATGCAAGTAATCTTGATTCAACCTTTGCTCTTGGTTCTGCTAATATTGTAGAACTTGCTTTAGGACTAACCTATAAATTCAATGAGAAAATGAACTTTTTCACAGATTATACTTTACAAAAACAGACTATTGGCAAATCAAACACCATAGTTTCTGGTTCTTACGCTTACCATGAACCAGACAGCATTGCTTATAATCAATATTTAAAACTAGGTGTGTCATTTAAATACTAAAATTTATCTTACTTAGAGCAG
>JALUXP010000129.1 GCA_027013295.1 Sulfurimonas sp. | reverse complement strand
TTGCACATGGCTTTGTGGTACTTGAAGATGATACCGTCTTTGCTTATAAAGTAGATAACTACTACTCACCGGAGAATGACAGAGGCATACTCTTTAGTGATGAAGCATTGGGTATTGATTGGAAAATTCCACACGATGAGCTCAAACTCTCTGAAAAAGACAAAGTACAGCCTAAACTTGCTAAAACTGAAGATATCTTTGATTATGGAGTAGATTACTATAATGACTAATATTTTAGTAACAGGAAGCAAAGGGCAAGTTGGTTCTGAACTGCAAGCACTTGCAGATGATTATGAATATGACTTCTATTTTACAGATAGAGACTCTTTAGATATTACCAAGAAAGAGCAGATAAAGGCATTTGTAAATAAAAATAAAATTGACATAATCATCAATGCTGCAGCCTACACAGCAGTAGACAAAGCCGAAGAAGATGAAGTAAATGCAGACAGAGTCAATCATCTTGCTACGCGATATTTATCAGAGATTGCTAAAGAGAAAAACATCAAGCTTATTCACATCTCAACAGATTATGTATTTGATGGAAAGAATTACAAGCCATATAACGAAGATGATGCAACAAGTCCAAATGGAGTCTATGGCGCCACAAAACTTGCAGGTGAACTGGCGATGCAGGAGATAAGCCCTCAAAACTCCATCATCATCAGAACTTCATGGGTTTACAGTAGCTTTGGAGCCAACTTTGTAAAGACTATGCTGCGTTTGGGCAAAGAGCGAGATTCACTTGGCGTGATCTTTGACCAGGTGGGAACACCTACTTATGCAAGTGATCTGGCAAAAGCTATTCTTGATATTCTGCCCCAAATAAAAAATAAGACAGTTGAGATATATCACTACTCAAACGAGGGGGTTCTTAGCTGGTATGATTTTGCAAAAGAGATCATGCGTATGGCAAAACTTGATTGCCAGATCAATCCGATAGAGACAAAAGAGTATCTGGCACTAAATGCCGACACCACCGTGTCTAAAGGCAAAGTGGGGTGCCAGACACCGGCAAAAAGACCTCACTACTCTTTGCTCAACAAAGCCAAAATAAAAAAAGAGTTCAACATCAAAATTCCTTATTGGAAAGATTCCCTTGATGCATGTCTAGAAACTTTAAGAGAGAGAAAATAATATGTTCAACAACAATAACAAAACAATTTTAGTAACAGGATGTGCAGGCTTCATAGGCTCAAACTTTGTGCCATACTTCATAGATAAATATGAAAACTACAATGTAGTGAACCTTGATCTACTCACATATGCAGGGAACCTTGAGAACCTCACAGAAGTAGAAGAAAATCCTCGTTATAAATTCATAAAAGGTGATATTTGCAATAGAGAACTTGTAGAGTTTATCTTTGATGAATATGACATTCAAGGAGTTATTCACTTTGCGGCAGAATCTCACGTAGATAACTCCATCAAAAATCCGGGAGTCTTTGTAGAGACCAATGTGCATGGTACCTTTACATTGTTGGATGTAGCACAGAAATATTGGATGGAGAAACCATTCACTTATAAAGAAAAATACAACAACTGCCGATTTCATCACATCTCAACTGACGAAGTCTATGGAACACTCTCAGACGATCCAAAAGATCTTTTTACAGAAGAGACACCATATGCTCCAAACTCTCCATACTCAGCTTCTAAAGCAAGTTCTGATATGATAGTACGTTCATATCAAGAGACCTATGGACTTAACACTGTCATCACCAACTGCTCCAACAACTACGGACCAAAACAGCATGATGAGAAACTCATCCCTACTATCATTCGTAAATGTTTAGCAGGTGAGCCTATCCCTATCTATGGAGATGGAAAGAACATACGAGATTGGCTCTATGTGCTTGACCACTGTAAAGGGATAGACTTGGTTTACCACACAGGTAAAGAGGCAAATGTGTATAACATCGGTGGAAGAAATGAGAGAACGAATCTTCAGATAGTAGATGCCATTACAAGAATACTTGATGAGAAAGTCCCACCACAACAAAGAATAGGAAAAGAGAGCTATAAAGAGCTTATAACTTTCGTAGAAGATAGAGCAGGACATGATAGACGCTATGCAATCGATGCTACGAAACTGGAGAATGAACTTGGCTGGAAAGCGGATGAGAACTTTGAGAGTGGAATTATTCTTACGGTTGATTGGTATTTACAAAGGTATGGAGTGGATATATGAAAGTTAGTTTGATAGCAGCTGTTTATAAAGACACACAGGCTCTTGATGTTATTATTAAAGCACTTAGGAAGCAAACATATAAAAATTTTGAGTTTATTATTGCAGAAGATGGTAGTAGCAAAGAGATGCAGGAATATCTTACAACAGTTAAGAATGTCGAGTTTAAGATTATTCATACTACGCAAGAAGATAATGGTATTAGGAAATCAAAGTCACAAAATAATGCTATCCGTGCTTCAACAGGAGAATATCTAATATTTATTGATGGTGATTGTATTCCATACTCTACTTTTATAGAATATCATGTCAAACTTGCAGAAAGAGGCTGTTTTGTAGGTGGAAAGCGAGTTAATTTGGGACCGCAGTTCTCGTATCAAATGAGAGAGGGACAATTGCATCCATACGAGCTTGAGAAAAATTTTTTATGGAATTTTTTAGCAATATCTAATGACGCCGTGGAGAGACATACTGAAGAGGGGTTTAGTATCTCTCCAAACTCATTAATCTACAAACTATTTTTAAAAGGGCGTAAGAAAAAATTACAACTTGTGGGCTGTAATTTTTCTTGTTTTAAAAAAGATATGTTGGCTATAAATGGTTTTAATGAAGAACTAGAAGATGCTGCAGTCGCCAGTGATACAGATATACAATGGCGTTTTGAAGCGATAGGATTGAAGGTTAAATCGGCTAAATATATTGCAAATCAATTTCATCTTTATCATAAAAGATCCTCTGAACAAGATAGAGGTAATACAGCTTTATATTTGAAAAACAAGCAAGATAAGAGATATATAGCAGATAAGGGTATTGTCTCGCATGGTGAGTAAAAAGTATACTTTAGCTGATATGAATAATATCCAAAGAATAGGTGTTATTATGTTTGGGCTTATGGGTGATGTTCTCATTCGTACTCCTGTACTCAGAGCTTTCAAAGAGATATTTCCTGATGCAACAATAACAGCCATAGTGGATCCTATTGGTAAGCAGATTCTGGGGTATAACCATTTTGTAGATGAGATTATGGTTATTGATAGGAAAAAAGAGAAGAATAAACTCAAACAAAACTATAAGAAACTACAAGCTGTTTTGAGCATACGAAAAAGAAACTTTGATCTTATCGTTAATCTTTATAATGCTGGATCATCAAGAATGATGGTTCGATTTAGCGGTGCAAAATATAAACTTGGATTTTGCCTCAAAGAGAATATAAAACTTTATAATGTGAAAAATGAATGCGCCCCAGAAAGACTTAAAGAGAGACAAAGTCTGTATAATTATATGATATCAATAATAGAACCTTTAAGTGATAGATCATATTCACTTAAACCTATTTTTGATCTTGATACAAATTCATTGAAAAAAATGGATAAATATTTAAATGGACTTGAATATAAGAGGGAAAAACTCTACTTGTTAAACTTGGGCGCGAGTAAAGAAGACAAGATTTTAGAAAATGAGAAATATTTTTTCATCGTAAAGTATATATACGAACAGTATGGATACATTCCTTTAGTAATTTGCAATCCAGGTCAAGAATATCTTCAAAAATGTTTAATTGAGAATTATTTACTTAAGAGTGAAGTGCCATTTGTACAGTTAGAACCTTTGGCATTAGTAGATATTGCATCACTTATACACCTTACAAGTTTTATGATTACACCAGATACTGGGCTGATGCACTTAGCAATGGCTTTGGATAATTCAATATTTGCAATCTTTACGTATACCCATCCACTTTTTGTAGATATTAAACGAAAAAATTTTATTGCACTTTATGAATGGTTTGATGATGATAAGTTATATCAGCATCAAGAGATATCTGTAAAAAAGATTCAAAAGAGACTTGATCAGCTATTTAAAAAAATAGAAAATTAAATTTTTTGAACAATAACAAAGACTTGCGCAAGAGCATTATTATGTGTTTGATCTATTGGTAATCTAAATAGGTGTGCTAAAAAAAGGTATACCTTATCTCTAATGCCAAATGCTTTAAAAATAGAAGAGACTTTTCTTGCGATATTGACACCTTTTTTTGCTGTTTCTCTTGAATAAACAGAATGAAAAAGGGAACTTCTGTCATATCCTAAATCTTGAAGCTCTATTTTTAAAAGTCGACTATTTGGTAAAGTTTTTACTAAATCTATTAGATTAAAAGAGCATTCTGACCAACTTTGATTTTTTGAAATAGTAAAGGTTGCTTTGTGATCATCATTAAAAAGACTCGGGAAATACCCCTGTTCGTATAAATCTTCATCGGGGACAGTGAAAATAAGATGTCCATTTGTTTTAACAAGTTGCCACCATTCATGAAGAGCACTTTGTGGATTATGCATATGTTCTAAACAGTGAGAAGAGAAAACATAATCATATTGATTCGTTACATATTTTGTAATATTGTTTGCATCACCATCTTGCATATCAAATGGCCGAGCTGTTGGCATGATAGGGTCAAGTCCACATCCTATATCAATTCCTTCACCATTAAAAAGAGCTCTTTCTTCATCAGTCAATAGTTCTCTAGTTTTTGAAGCTTCATATCCCATATAGAGTATTCCTTTTTGAAAAATTATATAATTGTAGCAAACATAAGATAAGACAGTGTATAATAATTTTAAAAAGAGTAGGTATTTTGGTGGAACATATTATGAAACCTTTTATATCAATAGTAGCACCTTGTTATAATGAAGAGGATGTTATAGATATATTTTTAGAGAAGATATTTGAAGTACTTAAAAAGCTTGGACGCTCGTATGAGATCGTTTTTGTTAATGACGGGAGTCGTGATAACACTTTAGAGATTTTAAAGCAAAAAGCACAGGAATATGATACAGTTCGTGTCATCAGCCTCTCACGCAACTTTGGAAAAGAAGCGGCTTTGAGTGCTGGGCTAGATATGGCTCATGGAGAAGTGGTTGTTCCTATTGATGTCGATCTGCAAGATCCTCCTGAGCTTATTTTAGAGTTTGTAAAGAAGTATGAAGAGGGTTATGATGTCGTTGTCGGCAAACGGGTAGACAGAACAACAGACTCGACTGCCAAGCGTGTGAGCGCAGAGACATTTTACAAACTGCACAATAAGATCTCCGATATCGAGATTCCACACAACGTTGGGGATTATAGATTAATGTCTCGCAGAGTTGTTGAAGAGTTAAAAAGATTGCCTGAAACTCAGCGCTTTATGAAAGGTATTTTTGCTTGGCTTGGATTTAAGACGGCAGTAGTGGAGTACAAACGAGACTCCCGTGTGGCAGGAGAGACAAGTTTTAATGGTTGGAAATTGTGGAACTTTGCACTTGACGGCATTACGAGTTTTTCAACGGCACCACTTCGTGTATGGCTCTATGTCGGGATTGTTTTAGCTGCCATCTCTTTTCTCTACGGCTCTTGGATTATTCTAAAAACACTTCTCTTTGGAGTAGATGCTCCAGGGTAT
>JALUXP010000128.1 GCA_027013295.1 Sulfurimonas sp. | reverse complement strand
GTTTAAAAAGAGAGCTACTGCTTCGTTAAAAGGCATTGAAGCTACTAGTAGCTCCTGCAACCTTTCGCCTTGCATTAGCCCTCTTTTTAAACCTCTGAAGTTGGGGTTATTTATGGAGAGGCACTTACTTATAGTTGTTAATTTTTTGATTAGTGTTATTATATCATAAGAGTTGAGTCTATGTCAATCAAGTTGTCGCTCCGTTTATCTACACTTAAAGAAATGTTTTCCTAAAATCAAAAGAGTGATGTAGTTTCAAGACGCATAATGAGGAAGTACACTATTGTGCATGACGAATGTAGCAACGCAGAAAATGCATTGCTATTTTGATTTTAGTGTAGGAAGTGACGGACTTCTGAGAAATAAAGACTCATACCAAACTCATTAGCGGCATCTATAATCTCTTCATCTCTGATGCTTCCACCAGGCTCAATAACATTTTTAATTCCAGCCTCTGCTGCTGCATCAATACTATCACGGAAAGGGAAGAATGCTTCTGATGCGAGTGCTGCACCTGCGACATCAAGCCCCATCTCTTTTGCTTTTTTGAGAGCACATTGTGCGGCATCTACGCGAGATGTCATCCCCATGCCAACTGCAACCATGGCAGAATTTTTTACATATACTACACAGTTAGATTTGGTAAGAGATGCAACCTTATACGCTATTTCCAAATCTTTCATCTCAGCTTCTGATGCACTGTTTTTTGAAACTAACTTAGCATTTTTTACTTCATCTGCTCCAACTTTATCAGCATCTTGAAAAACAAATCCACCATCAATGTGTTTAAAATCTTTTTTATCATTTGCAAGGACAAGTTTATCTGCACCCATCTCAAAAAGTTTAATACGCTTTTTCTTTGCAAACACCTCTTGTGCTTCAGGAGTGATACGACCAGCAATGATTACCTCTAAGAAAATTTCATTCATCTTCTGGGCTAACTCTTTTGTAACAGTACCATTAACTGCGACAACACCACCAAATGCTGAGACAGGGTCACATTTAAGTGCCTCTGTATATGCATCAAGAAGATTGTCACGGATGGCAAAACCACATGGGTTTCCATGTTTAGAGATGCAAACAGCATTATCATCACCAAAACCAGCTGCAATTTTTACAGCACCATTGAGATCATTTAAGTTGTTAAAACTTGCCTCACCTTTGAGTGTTGTAAAGTTATCTGCAAAGTGCGTATCAAACTCATACAATGCACCTTTTTGATGTGGATTTTCCCCATAACGAGTATCCATCACTTTATTTCCAACAACAAATTGTTTCTCACCAAAGCCCTCATTAAATCGTTCGTTCATATAGTTGGCTATCATACTATCGTAAGCAGCTGTATGCTCATACGCTTTTATCATATAGCCACGACGGAACTCTTTTGTATTTTTCTCATTCTCTATCGCATCAATCACTTCAGCATAATCCCCTGCATCTGTCACAATGATTACTGCATCAAAGTTCTTTGCGGCTGAACGAACCATAGCAGGACCACCAATGTCAATATTTTCAATAATATCATCAAAGTCATCAGTACGCTCAATAGTCTCTTTAAAAGGATACAGATTTACACATACTAGGTCTATTGACTCTACACCTAATTCTTTTGCTTGATCAAGATGAGACTGTTTATCACGACGGTGAAGTATCCCACCATGGATATAAGGATTAAGAGTTTTAACACGCCCTTCAAAACACTCTGGGAACTTTGTAACTTCATCAATCTCTATCGCTGTAACTCCAGCTTCAACCAACTTCTTATAAGTCCCACCAGTAGAGATGATCTCATAACCATTTTTTACCAAAGAAGTACAAAACTCAACTATTGCCCTTTTATCACTCACGCTTACTAATGCTCTTTTTGCCAAAACATTTCCTCTTGAAAATAAATTATCGAATTTTATCTAAAAATACTTTAGAAGATGGTAAAATATTTATATGAAAAATATAGCTATTTTATGTTCAGGCGGAGATGTCTCTGGTATGAACCCAGCACTCAAACATTTTGTAGAGTACGCAAAAGATAAAGAATTGACCCCCTATTTTGTATATGATGGATACGAAGGTCTCATCGACAACAACATTCAAGAGGCTTCTTACAGTGATGTCTCTGGCATCATCACGCGTGGTGGAACAAAGATAAGAAGTTCTAGGAGTAAAAGATTTTTACAAAAGAGCTACCGTAAAATCGCTAAAGAAAACCTCGATGCACTTCATATTGACAAACTTATTGTCCTTGGAGGGGATGGTTCTTTTGCTGGGATGAATATATTTTGTCAAGAGCATGATCTCTCTTTTTGTGGAATCCCCTCTACTATCGACAACGATATTTATGGGACTGAGTATTGTTTAGGTGTAGATACTGCTCTTAATGTTATCAAAACTTCTATCGATGCCATCCGTGACACTGCTTCCTCTTTTAGCAGAGCCTTTGTTGTTGAAACTATGGGTAGAAAATGTGGTTACCTCGCTCTTGTAAGTGCCTTAACATCAGGTGCAGAATTATGTGTTATCAAAGAAAAGGAGATCTCTTTAGATCACTATAAAGATGATTTTTTAAAACAAAAAGAAAATGGAAGAAAATACTTTTTAGGTATCATCTCCGAGGGTGCTACGCAGAGTGCATCAGAGCTTGCGGAGTGGTTTGAAAAAGAGATAGGTATAGAGACAAGGATTTGTGTATTGGGTCATATCCAAAGGGGTGGCAACCCAACCATATATGATAGACTCATGGCTTACAAATTTGTAAGCAAAGCGATAGATGGCTTACTAAACCAAGAAAAACAATCTGTTATTTGCTACACAAAAAAAGGGTTTGAGTACAAAAGCATCGAAGAGGTTACCTCTAAAAAGTATGAACTAGACTCTGAACTACTCGCTTACTCATAAGGGATATACTTTTCTATCGGTTCAGGTTTACCAACAAAATAACCCTGAGCATAATCAACTTTAAGTTTTTTCACAACTGCTAATATCTCTTCAGAAGAAACAAACTCCGCAATGGTTTTTACATTGAGTTTGTGTGCAAGTCCCACTATGGTTTCTACCATAATCTGAGACTGAGTATCTCTATCTATATTTGACACAAGAGAAGCATCTATCTTGATATAGTCTATGGGTAAGTTCAAGATATGTGAAAAGTTTGAATACCCAGCACCAAAGTCATCAAGAGCTATCTTAATACCATAAGTACGAATCTTTCTACAAAAGTCATAGACAATATCATAATTTTCAAAGTCTTCTGTTTCAAGAAGCTCTACAGTAAGAAGATAATTATAATGAAATTCATCTAAAAGTTGATAGATGCGACTTAATGTTCTTGGATTTTTTATATCTAAGATTGACACATTTACAGAACAAGGCACATGATACTTAGAAATCACTTTCAAAGTGTTTTCAAATACTGCATTTGTAATTTTGTAGTAGATTTTATTTTGCTTCGCTACATTAAGAAAAGATTGTGGTGGTAACACTTCATCTGCACTTTTAATGCGGACGAGTGATTCGTATTTTGTATCGAGAGAGTCATCCTGTATGGGTGAGATTGGTTGAAAATAAGACAACACCTCATTGTGTTTAAAGGCATGTAGTAGCTTATTTTTACACTCTATATCTTGTTTGTGTGTACTTTCCAAATCTTTCACTTCACTAAATATACTGATAGCTTCATTTTTACTTTTTGCCTCTTTGAGTGACATATCTGCATAAGCTAGCATCTTTTTACCGCCGCCAAAAGCGATCCCTGCACTCATTAAAAAACTATGCTTTTTCTCATCAATAATAAAAACTTCTTTTCTATAAATCTTCAAAAAGTCATTGATCTCATACACAAATCTATCATTGTCCATATGTGCTGAATCTTGAACCAAAACAACAAATTCATCTCCAGCAATATGATAGATATGTGCCTTATCCATTTTTATAAACTCTTTAAGAAACTCTGCTGTTTGTATAAGAGCATGATTTCCCATCTCTTCGCCAAATACATCATTGAATTTTTGAAATTTATCTATATTTAAAAGTGCTATTTGAGAAAAAGAGTAGATAGAAAAATCTTCTAAAAGTTTATTTCTATTTGGTAATCCACTGAGAAAATGGGTATATACTTTTTGATAAAGCTCATTTGTTTTTTTCGTTATCTCCGACTCAAGATTTTCATTGTATTTTAAAAGTTGCAACTGCATACTTTTTTCTTTTGATTCAGCTTCTACAGCTCTTACAAGTTCATTTTTGAGATCATTTTGGAGTCTATTTAACTTTATTATGGAGAATAAAACAAGTAAAACAGCAACAAAAAATGAGGCTACTACAGTTTCTTGTGTCACTATGTTTAAGTCTTTAAGGTCAGTGATCCTTCCTTGGAGTATCTCTTTCATCTGGGCTGTAAGCTCGTTTGCATCCATTAAAAAACTAGCAGTTACGAGGCTGTATCCAATGAGTGCATCTTTTAGATCTTCTTTGTCCAAACTTTTTCTGGCTTCTAAGATACTCTTTTGTACACTTTTATAGGCTACAAGCCTTTTTTTAATAATATCTATTTTGCCTGAAAACTCAGCATCTAACTTGTTATCTTTCTTAGCTAAATTACTAATCTCATCCAATAAAGAAACAAAGGTTAAATAATTTTCAGGCGTTTTCTCTTTAAGCAATATGGATTGAAGCATATCAGCTTGATTTTGTTTGATTTTATAATTTAAATCAGTGATTTTTGAAGATAGTTTTAGATAATAAACACGAAAATTTTCTATTGTTTTAGTATTATTATTTATATTTATGAGAGAATACGATAGAGATAGGAGCAACAAGAAGAAGCCAAGGATTAAAGATAAATATATTTTACTTTTCATCTGAGTCATTAAAAACTAGCCTTTATGGAAAGATAGGTCACATCTTGCTTACCCTCTTTTGCAGCTGGCTCACCAAAATGCCAACCACTTCCTGTGTAATTTTCATTTGTATGCATGTAGCCTAATTTAAACTGCATAGATTTATAAAACTTCCATGTTGAGTATATCTCAGTGACATTTCCACGGATAGCAAGTTTATTGAACACATCTGTAGCACCTTGGGTTGCAGCAAACCAATATTTACTCCCCTGATTATACTCAAGACCAAAGTCAAAGCTCTCAGCTACCTCTATCTTAGTTCCGACATAATAAGCGTAACCATTTTCTTGTAACATAGTCCCACCAGCATAAGGAGCAGTTGAGAAACTTGGATAAGACTCACTAGCTCCATTTCCAGATGGATGGGAGGAAGCAAGGTGTGTAAAAAGTGTCACACCACTTCCAAGAATATCTTGAGCATCTAAACCTAAACCATAAGTAATCATATTTCCAAGTATTTTTGAATTAGTAGCACTAATATTTGGACCTAGATAAGGATGTGCTTTTAAATCGCCTATATAGTTTACACCAAAAGAGAGAAGAGATTGACCTAAAAAACCTAGTTTTGTGTCAAAATACAAACCTGCAATATTTGCATTGTCTATGTTTTCTCTATTGCATTGGTATGGAAACATATTTGGATTAAGGGTATAACCCTTTGCAAAGATAGCACGCAAAAAAGTATCTTCAGCTAACTTCTGTGTCCCGATAAGCCCATAACTGTTCATATCAAAGACTAAAGCAGGAAACATAGATTTTCTTGGTGTATTTTTTGCAAAATTCATAGGTGTCCCACCCGTTGTTGGGAGTATTCCAAAAGAGAAAGTAAACTCATATTCTGAACCCTTATTTGGGGTGTAATCAACATAAGCCCTATCAAACTCCATACCAGTTGTAGAAGATGAAGACTTAATATCATCAGAGAGGATGCACAGCCTTTGGTTAGATTGGGAGGAATGAACAAAAAGCATACGCCCATGAAAATTCACCTTATCATCTATCTTAGCATCCATACTTAGATTGAATCTTGCTGTAAGTGCTGGTGCAAAATTTTTGGTGTAATTTTTTCTGATAGACTGCGTTTCTCCTTCTATATTGCCAAGTTTATAGTTGAGCTTATTCATACGAAGTTCTAACGCTGGGGTAAAACTAAGAACATCTAAAATACTTTTTGTTTCCACTTTTTCAACAATGGGAATATACTCATCTAAGTCTTCACTATTGTTGTTGGCTTGATGTTTTAGTTGGAGTATTTGAGTTTCAAGAGATTTAAGTCTGAGTTCTAAGTCTGCCTCATTTGCAAACAAAGGGAGAACAATACAAGCGATAAGAAGAAATTTTTTCATAATCACAACCCCGGAACTATCGGCTGCTTCGAGTCTGCAGCATGTTCTATGAGATAATATTTTAATTTTATGAGTTTATCATAAGCCAATCTATCTAATCCGTAACGCTTCATTCTTCTCTCATTTGAAAAGACTCTCTCCCACTGTACAGTTGCTTTTGTACCAGGGTAGAGACCCAGTTGCTGTGCAAGGTTCGCGATATTGTTTGCAGAGAGATTTGTGATAATACCAATAGATACCAAACTTAAAAATAACTTTTTCATAATTATTAACATGGTACTTAGTCTTAGATTAATATGTACTTAAATTAGATATCTCGCTCAATAACTTGTTTAAATGTGTTAAAATAATTATTTTTTAAAGTAGCTAAACCAAGGCTCACATCATTTACTTGTATACTCTTTCCACCAACAGTTCCGATTTTCTCAAAAACAATACCGTGAAGCATCGCTTCAAAAGCCTGTGCATTTTGGGGCTTTACTTCGATAATAGCCCGACTCATGGACTCAGAAAAAATATCTCTTTCATCTTCTACACTCATAGTAACAGCACACCCGAGACCGCTTGTTGCTGCCATTTTTGCTAAAGCTATAGCTACACCACCACTTGAAGCATCTTTAGCACACTCCAACAAGTTCTTTTTATTTGCCTCTATCACTAAGTCCCAGAGGGCTAACTCTTGTTCATAATCTATCTTAGGAAGTTCCCCTGCAACTGTATTGTAAATCTCTTTCATGTAAAGACTTCCGCCAAACTCTGATGCACTCGCCCCTACTAAGTAGAGTAAATTACCTTCTGTTTGGAAACTAGACATCAGAACATTGTTTTGATCATCATTGACACCAACCGTTGCTATGGAGGGTGTAGGGAAAACTGAAACACCATTTGTTTCATTGTATAAAGAAACATTTCCACCAATAACAGGAGTGCTAAGTTGAGCACATGCTTCTTTGATGCCTAAACAACCCTCTCCAAACTGCCACATAACTTCAGGATTTTCAGGGTTTCCATAGTTGAGACAATCGGTCACAGCGAGTGGACGAGCACCACTCATAGCAACATTACGCCCTGCTTCCATAACAGCTGCAGCTGCACCACCCTTAGGGTCGATGTAGCAGTAACGAACATTACAGTCAGCACTCATTGCCAAAGCTTTGCCATTTTCTTTTACACGCACGACAGATGCATCAAGCATACCACCATTTTTTATAGTGTTGGTTTGTACCATGGAATCATACTGCATATATACCCATGATTTATCCACTACTTCCATAGATGTTGTAAGTGTTTCAAAAGCTACTTGGTTACTAACTTTGTCAAAATCATTGATATTTACACTTGCTAGTGCATCTAAGTAAGCAGGTTTACTCATAGGACGATTTAACTCTGGGGCTTCTTCACTCACTGGATCAACTGGAACCTCAGCACATTTTTGGCCATGCCAAAATAGTTCCATATTTCCAGTATCAGTTACCTCTCCCACTACCGCCGCATCTAAGTCCCATTTTTCAAAGATGTCGATGATAGCTTGTTCTGAACCTTTTTTAGCACATAAAAGCATTCTCTCTTGAGATTCTGAAAGCATAAAGTCATAAGCACTCATCCCCTCTTCACGAGCAGGAATTTTATCGAGATGCATTATCATTCCCGAGCCTGAACGCCCAGCCATCTCAAACGAAGAGGAGGTAAGACCAGCTGCACCCATATCTTGAATACCAACCACAAAGTCAGTTTTAAAAAGTTCTAAACACGCTTCAAGTAAAAGTTTTTCTGTAAATGGATCGCCTACTTGAACAGTTGGGCGGAGAGATTTTGACTCCTCTGTAAAACTGTCACTACTCATCACAGCACCACCGAGACCATCGCGACCTGTTTTTGCACCAACATACATCACAGGGTTACCAGTACCCTCAGCTTTACCGTAAAAAATCTCATCAGATTTTGCAAGACCTAAAGTAAAAGCGTTTACAAGGATATTTCCATTGTAGCACTCATCAAAACTTGTCTCACCACCAATAGTTGGTACACCCATACAGTTACCATAACCACCAATACCCTCTGTTACACCACGAACAAGATAGCGTTGATGCGCCGAGACTTTGTCATCATTCATAATATTACCAAAACGAAGTGCATTGAGATTTGCGATGGGACGAGCACCCATAGTAAAGATATCACGCATAATTCCACCGACACCAGTAGCAGCACCTTGGTATGGTTCTATAAAACTAGGATGATTGTGAGATTCCATTTTAAATACAGCGGCATACCCATCACCAATATCAATAACACCAGCATTTTCACCAGGACCTTGGATAACCCATGGTGCTTTAGTTGGAAAGCCTTTTAAGTGTACTTTTGATGACTTATATGAGCAGTGTTCACTCCACATAGCAGAAAATACACCTAACTCAACAAGGTTTGGTTCACGACCTAAAATCTCTTTGATATGGGTGTAATCATCTTGTGAAAGTTTATGGTTAGCTAGTTGCTCTTCAATGTTTTCAAGTTGTTGGCTCAAGATAGAATCCTAAAAATTGGTTTTAAGAAAGGATTATATCTAAAAGTATATTTATTTCAACTCTTTATTAGTGAAAAGCAAACTCTTTTTTAGTCCGTATGCTCTTTTTTAAAGAGAAAATATTTTTATAAAAAATATCCTCTATCTCATACTCTTTTGTGCAACTTGGAAGTTTCACCTTAAAATCATCACCAACTTTTTTAGAGAGCATCGCCTTGGCTAAGGGGGAGTGGATCGAGATAAGTCCATTTTCAACTTCTGATTCTAAAACTCCAACTATCGTATACAATTCTTCCTCATCAGCATCTATATCTATAAGTTTAACACTTGATCCAAAACGCACTTGTGTGTGGGGAGACAAGGATGGGTCTATGATTTGAGATTTTTGTATCATAGAGTTAAGATAAAATAAACGCTTGTCTATAAAACGAAGTTTCTCTTTTGCCGCGTGATAGTCAGCATTTTCGCTTCTATCACCTTGGGCTGCTGCAACAAGTTTTTCTTGAGCTACTTTAGGTTTTTCCTCTTCAAGCAAGAACTTAAATTCTTGTATCAACAGGTCATAACCTTCGATAGATATAGGTTCTTTAGTTATTTTTAAATCCTAATATATAGTAGGTGTCTTTGTTGTCAATTTTTTCAATATTGACCTTATATTTCTCACAAAAACGCTTTATTTTAGCATGTGCTTCTTGACCTAACTCTTCAGATACTGATTCAACTTTAATCTTAAAATAATCATTTGAATTTGAAAGAGCTACATAGCCATTGTCTACTTTGAGATGCTCATGAAGATCTACAATATGTTTTTTTATCTTATCGTATCCTAAAGTATTTTTTTCTATATTTTGAAGTTGTTTTAGTAGTGCATCATTTGCTACATAACCAAGTTGAGTAAGCATTGCTTCTTTGTGCATTTTTTTCCTTTTTGTAAAATAATAACAAATTATCCACAATAATGCAATAGTGATTTCTATTGCATAATTTAGGATTAATGCAAATATTCAGAAATAATTTATCTCTATATACTATAATTGTATATATTAAAAATAAAAGAGATGATTATGACTGAAGAGATACTTAAAAAGATAAAACAACTTCCACCATTACCAGAATCTGCAATGCAGATTGAAGCGGTATATCAAGATCCAAACTCTAGCTTTAACGATATGGTAAAGATTCTTGAAAAAGATCCACTCCTAACTGCAGATATACTCAAAGCTGCAAATTCCCCTCTCTATGGCTTCTCACGCGAGATTAACGCTATAAGCCAAGCGGTTGGTCTGTTTGGTATGGGTACGGTTCGTGGCTTTGCTCTTGCTTCTATTGTTAAAAAAAGTTTCGCACTTGACCTCTCCCCTTATGGTATCACAAATGAGATGTTTTCACAACTCTCAAAAAAACAACATGCCCTCATGACTGCATGGTGTGTCAAAAAAGAGAACAGACTTATGGGGATTCTTTCACCAGCAGCTTTTCTTGTAGAGATTGGTAAAGTTATCATTGCACAACAAATCATGCTTGATGGTAAAGTTGAAGAGTTTAGAAATGCACTCTTAGAACTCCAAGATGTTGAAGCAGCAGAGATGCAAGTCATAGGGACAAATACTCCAGAAGTAAGTGCAACTATCTTTAAACTCTGGAAATTTGAAGAGGGTCTCATAGACACAATTGCACATTGTCAAGAACCAGAACTCGCACTTGAAGAGGATAAAAAACCTGCAATGATTCTCAATGTAGTTCGTATTGCAATTCCTATCAATGGAGTAGCAACAGAAACAAGTTTAGCTGCCGCTAAAGAGTTAGTCACAAAATACTCTTTAGATATGGAAAGTTTTGAGACTGCACTTGAGAGTGCTGTATAACTAAACTTTGAAATCTCTTCTTATTAGACTCACTCATGGTTTGAGTGAGCTCGATGTAACTCCTCAAGAGTCTTCTACGGTCAATGATTTTTTAACCAAAAAATTTATTACGAAAAAAGGAAGCCTTTATAAATTTAACTCTAAATATCGTGCTGGAACACTTGGACTTATCCAAAAAGGGACAGCCTATCTCAATCTCATAGGTGAACTCTCTCGTGACCTCTTCATAGGAGAGGGTGACCTTATGGAAGCGAAAGAGGGTGATCTGGTTATTGGACAAAGGTTACTTGGTAAGCGTGGAGTCCCCTCTGCAAAAATAGTAGAGATAGTTGGACGAGCTGAGAGTTATAGTGTGGCTTATATCATAGAAAAAGAGGCAAAGAAAACTCTTGTTGACTTAAAAACAGATTTTCCATCTGGAGTAGAGATCACTCAAGATGCACTTGATGCTTATGAACTTGGGGATCTATTTAAGATTGACAATCAAGATGGTACTATTATGGAGCATCTAGGCAACATAAAAGATCCTAAAGTGGATGAGCTCATCGTACTTGCACAGTTCAACAAACATGATGCATTTGAACAAGAGGTATTAGATATTGCTACTTCATTTCAAGAGGTAGATGCTACAAAATATCCTAAAAGAAAAGATTTAAGAAACCTTAGTTTTTGTACCATTGACCCTGTAACTGCAAAAGATTATGATGATGCCATCTATTATGATGACAAGAACACCACTCTTTATGTCGCTATTGCCGATGTTAGTGAGTATGTAAAACCTTTTGGAGCTATAGACAATGAAGCGATCTATAGAAGTTTTTCTATCTATCTACCACACCGCTCCATCCCTATGCTTCCGAGACAACTGAGTGAAACACTCTGCTCACTTCAACCCCATGTAGATAGACTTGCCTATGTTTTTGAGATGAAACTTAATCTTGACTCATTAGAGGTAGTCGAGTCAAAGGTTTATGAAGCTATGATCCATTCAGATAGAAGATTTAACTATGAAGAGATTGATGCCTATTTTGAAGGGAAACTCAAAGCAAAAAACACTCAAGAGGGTGAGATATTTGCATGGATAAAAAAACTTCGTATCATTACAGATAAACTCAAAACAAAAAGACTCAAAGTTGGTTATGACTTTCGCTCAAAAGAGTTAGAGATGCATATAGATAAAGACTCTAACATAAGTTCAACCACATATGCAGAAGAAACCCCTTCTCATGCACTCATAGAAGACTGTATGCTTTTAGCAAATAAACAAGCTGCTGCACAGTATACTCGAGGCATCTTTCGTATCCATGAACCACCCTCACAAAATAAGCTTCAGATACTCTACCAAGAACTAGCAGGCATCGGTATGTTTGTAGAGATTAAAAAGACTACCAAAGAAACCATCTCAGCAATACAAGCACAAGCAAAAGAGATGCATCTTGAAGCTGAAGTAGATACCCTCATCATCCGTTCACAGATGCAAGCACGCTATGCACCACTCAACTCTGGACATTTTGGTTTAGGTTTTGAAGCTTACACCCACTTTACTTCACCAATACGAAGATATAGTGACCTCATAGTCCACAGACTACTCAAAGCGATCAATGCAGGTGACACAGAGGAAGGCTCTTATGTACTTCGTAATATCGAATCCCTCAGTATCGCCATTAGTGAAAAAGAGAGAGAAGCTAGCACCATTGAGATAGAATTTCAAGCTAGAAAATTTACCCGTTGGGCAAATGAGCATATAGGTGAACAATTTATGGCAAGAGTAAGCGGTACAGATCCTGACCTCAAAGCCGACTTAAATGATGAGATAAAAGGTGCGAGACTTATACTCTCTTCAACCGATAGTGTAGTTTTATTTAGCGATGTTTTAGTAAACATAGACAAGGTAGATATTCCAAAAGCTAAAATTTATGCGAGTGTAGTGGATAACAATGTATCAATCTGAGTTTGACAAGCATCTTCAAAATGGAAATATCTCAAATAGTTTTGTACTCTATGGAGAGAGTTTATTTCTCATAGATAGATACATTAAACTTCTCTCAAACATAGAAGATGCTTCCATCCTTAACTACAACCAAGATGAGTATGACTTTAACTCTGCCAAAGCACACCTAAGCCAAGCTTCACTCTTTGGGGGACGCAATGTACTCATCATCAAGTCTCATAAAAAAGTACCGAAAAAAGAGCTTGATGCTCTTGTGATGTATTGTGAGAAAAATCAGGACAATCTTTTTATCTATGCTTATACAGATGATGATTATAGAGCCTATAATGATAAAAAATTCTTTGCAAAACAAAGTACCATGGTAGTGAGATTTTTTCATCCTAAGATCGGAGAATCTATCAATATCATAGCCCAAGTAGCAAAAGAAAAAAATGTCAACATAGACAACTACTCTATCACCCATCTTTTAAACATCCACAATGGTGATATCGCCCTCTCTGCAAATGAGATAGAGAAGTTTATGGTCTTTGATAGAGCCATCACTACAAAAGATATAGACTCTCTTGTCTTTGGACTTGCAGAGATAAATATAGATGATTTCATCATCAACCTTATCAATAAAAAAGATTTTAAAGAGGATATTCAGAGCATCTTAGAACATGGGGAGGATGAGATAAGAGTTATCACTGCCCTTACTTCATTTATTACGCAACTCTATCTTTTTAACATCTACATCAGAGTTAATGGCACACCAAATGCAAGGGAGATACTTGGATATAATGCACCACAGTTTGTTGTGAAAGAGAAAGCCGAACTCTCATACAGAATCAAACCAAATATATACTACAAACTACACCAACTTCTCTTAGATACTGAGCTACAGATGAAAAGCTCAGGGGTAGATAAAGGTGCTATACTACTCTCTTGCCTTATAAGGTTTCAACAACTTCTTTAGTATTTTTAATCTCAAGTTCTAAAAAACCGCTCACATAATGTGCGAAAAAAGTAATAAATTCAACATCCTCTCTTGTGAAATCACTCTCTTTATTGAGAAGTTGAAAAACACCTATCACCTCTCTTTTAGAATTTATCACAGGGGATGTTAGGATATTTTTAGTGTAGTATCCTGTCTTTGCATCTATTTCAGAGAGAAAATTAATATTGCTATAGGCATCATTTTCGATGATAGGTTGTTTTGTTCTAACTGTTTGACCAACTATTCCCATATCAAAAGGGATAACTATCTTCTCAACGCCATCAGCAAGTGTAGTCCAAAGCTCATTTTTATCTGGAGAGTAGATAAATACAGAGCATCTATCTGCACCAATAATCTCTTTAGCTTTTTGAGAGATAAACGGTAAACCCTCATCTAAAGAGGGAATTTTGACTAATGCTCTACTAAATTTTGATAACAGTGCATACTTCTCTTGCTCTTTCATAGAAACTACTAGTTTTTGTCTTGATCTACTATTTTAGATTTTCCAATCCATGGCATCATCTCACGAAGCTTATTTCCAGTCACAGTAATTAGCTTAGTTTTGTCATTGTTACGCTCAGCATTCATACGAGGATAACCTGCTTGACCTTCTAAGATAAAGTCTTTTGCAAAACGACCATCTTGAATCTCTTTAAGGATCTCTTTCATTGCAGCTTTTGACTCATCATTGATAACGCGTTTACCAGAAACATAATCACCATACTCAGCAGTGTTTGAGATAGAGTATCTCATATCAGCAATACCACCCTCGAACATCAAATCTACAATAAGTTTAAGTTCATGAAGACACTCAAAATATGCCATTTCAGGAGCATAACCAGCTTCTGTCAGTGTCTCGAATCCAGCTTGAACTAAAGAAGATACACCACCACAAAGAACGGCTTGCTCTCCGAAAAGGTCAGTTTCTGTTTCATCTTTGAAAGTTGTCTCGATGATAGCAGTACGACCACCACCAATTGCAGAAGCATAAGAAAGAGCTAACTCTTTTGTTTGACCACTAGGGTTGTTTCCAACAGCAATAAGGTCAGGGATACCACCACCACGAACAAATTCAGAACGAACAGTATGTCCTGGAGCTTTTGGTGCAATCATTGTAACATTAATGTCTGCAGCAGGAATAATACCAGCATAGTGGATATTAAAACCGTGACCAAATGCAATAGTATCACCAGCATTTAAGTTTGGCTCAATTTCTGATTTGTAAATTCTTGCTTGATCTTCATCTGGAAGAAGAATCATGATTACATTAGCCTTTGCAGTTGCTTCAGCGATAGTAAGTACTTCAAAGTTCTTCGCTTGAGCTTTTGCCCATGAAGAACCATTCTTACGAAGACCAACAATAACATTAACACCGCTATCTCTTAAGTTTTCTGCGTGTGCGTGCCCTTGAGAACCAAAACCAATCATTGCAACTTTTTTGCTTTTGATTAGGTCTAAATTAGTATCTTTATCATAGTAAACATTTAATGCCATTTTTATTTCCTTAATTTATTTCATTTATCAATGAATTTATTAGTTTAGGCTTATATAACCTAAAAAATTTCCGCGATTATACTATATTAAAGCAAAAACTTTTATAATGTCATATAAAAACAGGAAAAATAATGAAAAAATATAATTTATTTAACGAAATCACCATAGCCAATAAATCACAAGTAATTCAAGCTATCAATAAAGATGAAGTTTTTGGGATCAATATCAAAGGGGAAGTAGTTTTTGCTCCCTTTGATATTAAAGAGATTTTTATCTTTAAAGACAAGATCACAAATAAATCAAAATCTGTCCAAGATATATTTGGTAAAAACTATCAAGTTGTTGAAGATGGAGAGAGACTACTCATCAAAGCTTTTTCAAACTGGCAAGCTCTCATTGCGATCAATACTCCAAATGCTTCTTATGATGACACTACCGCAGATGGAGTTGGAGAGTTTGAAGATGATGATTTAGAGGGCATAGGCTGGAATGCAACTGAGTTTAACATATCTTATAGAACTTTAGTGGAGGTGCTTGAGGAAAAATGCGAGGGGGTGATACTTTGTATAGAACAAGAGGAGCCTTACCAATTTAGTGGTCTTGGTTTTTTAGCGGACGATAAAGAAGCGTATGATGTTTTGCTTGAGTATTGCCAAAAGCATATCAAAAAACTTATGAGTCAAGATAAAGATTTTGCTAAAGAAAATTTAGACGATGCAGAATTAGAAGCACTGGAATTTTTTAAAATTGACTAAGATATCCATCGAACATAAATTTCGTGGCAACATAGAGCTTCCAGAGAACAGGTATGCTAAAGATGTTTTTTTTAGAGTGAAACAAGCTTATGCAAACCATGCAAAGATGAGTATAAACCTTGTCTTCTCTCCAAATAAACTACAAAGCTTAAAAACATATACTAAAGGTGCAGCGGCAGATGAACTAGAAAACTTAAAACTCTATATGAAACTAGGTGAGATACTTGGCTTTTCAACTGAGGATGCCCAAAAACTCAAAGACTCGATACTTTTTGTCAACGATACTGCTCATTCAAACTTCAACATCACAAAAAGGGTTACACTCTCCAATAAAGCTAAAAAAACAAAAGCAAGTGCATCTTATATGTTTTGGGATATAGAAAATTTCTCAAGCATATCTTCTATTTTCAGTGACCTTATTGAGCCTTACAAGATACCAGATGAACATATCTACTTAGCAGCCAACCCTGATTCTCTCTACCTTTTTAAGGCGGAATGGGAAGCCAACCTTTATGACTATGCTAAAACACTTCACTCTTTTAATTTTACGAAATGTGACCATGGAAAAAATGTCGCTGATGATGTTTTGCTAGAAAAATACAAAGAGATGCAACTAAAAAATGCCAATGTTTTTATGATGACTTTTGATAGAGAACTCAAAGAGAGATTTATAGAGGCATCTCACCCAAGTAATAACCTCTACATTATGGGAAAGTAAACTATCTTTTGCTTTTGAGGTATCTTTGTAAAATTATCATCGCTGAGATGGAGTCGATGCGTCCATCTCGAACATACTTCATCTCACCCTTCATCATCGACTCTGCTTCGAGAGAACTACCTGCTTCATCTTGGTAGATCACTTCACCTTCAAACGCAACAAGGTTCATAAAATGTGCTATGCGACGACGCATCTCATCTTCACTACTTCCACCAAGAGGTATCCCTACAACAACGCAATCTACCTCCCACTCAAGGATGGTTTTTTTCACTTCTAAAGAGGCTTGATTGCGGTTTTTTCTCATCACTGCTGGGAGTGGTGTTACTATATCTTTGTGAGCAGAATATGCTAAGCCTATTCTTTTTAAACCCAAATCTATCGCTATATATTTCATCATTTACCCAGACAAAAAGAGCCAAACATCTTATCTAGCATCTCATCATTTTCAAATGGTCTAGTGATACTTGCCATCTCTTTTAAAGCAACATTGAGATGAAAAGAAAATATCTCTAACTCTTGCGACTTTAAAGGGAGATAAGATTCTTGTATATTTTGAAGTGTTGCTTCTACTGCTGAGATTTGTCTTTGTGAGATGAGCATGATCTCATCAGAGGAGTTAGTTATATCCATATAGTTTTGAAGGATCTCTATGAGTGGAGTTACATCAACTTTTGAGTTAAGCTTCAGATCAAATAATAATTGCTCATCATCAAATTTTTTCTCTAGGTCTATTTTATTGTTCACATAGATAACTTTTTTTTCATCTTTATGCGACTTTATCAAAGAGAATATCTGTGCATCTTCTTCATCTTTTATCCGTGAATTATCAAAAAGAGCTACTACTATGTCACACTCTTTTATAGCTTCTAGGCTTCGCTCTATCCCTATGCGTTCTATCTCATCATCAGCTACGCGTATCCCTGCCGTATCTACCATACGGATAAGATGTGTCCCTATTTTTACAGACTCTTCTATGGTATCTCTAGTAGTTCCCGCTATCTCACTTACAATCGCTCTATCATAACTTAAAAGTGCGTTAAGAAGTGAGCTTTTACCTACATTTGGCTTCCCCACTATGGCTACACGAAAACCTTGCATTAAGCCTGCCCTACTTTTACTTACCTGAAGTGTTTTTTCTAAATCTTTTGAAAGTTTTTGAAGTTTTTGCATAATTTGCTTGACTAAGTCTTCAGGTAAATCCTCCTCAGCATAGTCAATACTCACTTCCGAATATGCAAGGATATGGATAATCTCATCTCTAACCTCTTCTATAAACTCTTTAAGAGAACCCTTCATCTGCTTAGCAAGAATCTTTGCTGCATCTTCACTTTTTGCTTCTATAAGCCCAGCAATAGCTTCTGCCTCACTGAGGTCAATCCTACCATTAAAAAAAGCACGCTTAGAAAATTCTCCAGATTCTGCAAGTCTAGCTCCCGCTTCTACAGATGCCTTCAAGATACTCTGTGCTACGATAAAACCACCATGACACTGAATCTCCACAACATCTTCAGCTGTAAAAGAGTGTGGTGCTTGAAAGTAAATCACTAAAGATTCATCTATGAGTTCATCTTGTGTGTTGTATATGTTAGTAAGGGAGGCATATCTTGGACTGAAACTATTTTTATGTGTAAGCTTAGAGACTATCTCTAAAGCCTTATCCCCACTTATGCGGATAATAGCGATAGAGCCTATACCATTTGCCGTAGCAATGGCAGTTATGGTATCATTAGTTAGTGTGGTAGTCATTTATAATGATGTATTTGAGACCATCACGAGTTGTTCTGATAGCTACATATTTATCTGGGTATGATGCTCTTAACTCTTTGAGTGCTATTTGAACAAGTACACCATCAAGGATTTTTGTTTGTGCTCGACCATCTCTTTGTATCCCAGCACGGACACCCTCTAAGTAACGAGAAACTGACTCCTCTTGATTTTTCAAAAATTCTGCTATCTCTAAGCGTAGTTGCACTTGGTATTTTGTATTAACCCAGTTAAATATCATATAAGAAAGAGCTTTATATCTATAACCCTCTTTCCCTATGAGTAGTGCAGCATCTGCACCCTTAAATTCAACAAGTAAGGTAGTGGAATCATAGGCAGAAACTTCAACTCTATCTATGCTAAAACAAGTAAAATTAAATAGGTTATTTAATCCTTTGTCTACTTCAGCGACAATAGAGTTTATATCTAAAGCATCATCTTGTGACCTCTCTTGTTTTTCTAAAGTTACATCTTCATAATCTTCCGAATCAATATCTCCATAGTCCTCATCATCTTGCATACTCACAAAAGATTCTGGCATGATAGTATCATTAAAAACTTTTTGTTTTTTAGGAGCTTTTATAGTTTTTTTCTTCGTAACTTTTTTCTTAACTTTTAGATTTTCTTCAGGTTTTGTCTCCTGAGGTTTTTCCTGTTGAGCTCTCTTTTTTTGTATTTGTTTGCTAGAGTTCTCTTTTTTAGGCTCTAGTTCTTGAGTTTGTGACTCTTTTATGTTTTCGCTTTTCACAGCAACGATGATAGCTGGTTTAGAAAAAAGACCGAACAAACCTTTGCTGGGTGCTTGGATAACTTCTATCTTAAGATCCATTACCGAACATTTTAAAGAGGTTGATGCTTTAGTATACGCCTCTTCTAAAGTGATCGCCTCTACTTTAATCATCGCTCTTTTTCCCATTTTTATGTAAAGCTATCTCTAAATCTTTTGCATTTTTGAACTGTGCATTTACAACAAATTGTTGTGCGATTGAGAAAAGGTTGTTTGTGAACCAATAAAGAACCAAACCAGATGGAAAAGTTACAAAGAAAAATGTAAAGATAAGTGGTAAAAACTTAAATACTTTCTCTTGCATTGGATCTGTAAAATTGTTTGGTGTAAGTTTTTGTTGATAATACATTGAAGCACCCATCAAGATAGGAAGTACATAAGTACCATCCATTCGAGAGAGATCATGTACCCAAAACATCCATGGAGCACCTTGGAGTTCAACTGCGTTTAAAAGAACACGATACATCGCAAAAAACACAGGAATTTGAAGAAGCATAGGGAGACATCCACCTAGAGGATTGACACCTTTTTTCTGGTAAAATGCCATAACAGCTTGACCTGATTTTGCTTTATCATCCTTGTACTTTGCTTGGATCTCTTTAACCTCTGGACCTATATCTTTCATCTTTGCCATTGAAAGCATACCTTTTGAGGTCAATGGATACAAGATAGCTCTTATCAACAAGGTCATAGCCACTATAGCCCAACCCCAGTTTCCAAAAAGTCCATGTAACCATAGAAGTAATTGGAAAAGTGGTTTAGAAGCAAAAGTAAACCAACCATACTCTATAGTATTGGTAAGAATTGGATTAATATTTTTAAGAACTTTATAATCTTTTGGCCCAATATATCCACTAAATTTCATATTAGGTAAAGCTTCAAAATATATAACTGGGTTATCTTCCCTATCTCGTTCAATGATAACATTTGTTTCAGGGGTAAAACCATATATAATGCTCGCATTATATTGGTCAAAAGCTGCAGCAAGAGCAAGATTACTAAAAGTTTCTCTACCCTCAACATCCCCATCTTCAACAATAGTAAGCAAGTCTTCATTTGAATAAACTAAAGCTCCAACGGCGGCCATCATCTGTTCTGTTTCATTCACATGAGGTCTTTGACCTACATAGATAAAGTATCGCTTATCTTGAGAAAGGCTCACATCAACATCATAATGTCCATCTTCATAAAAAGTGATCTCTTTTGTGACATTCAATCCCGATAATTTTTGAGTAAGCGTTACCTTTTGTGGAGCACCATCTACATTGATTTTATCTACGCTTGCTGTATACGCAACAGAGGTTGCTTCTGCATTTAATTTATTGTCTAAAAAGCGAAGAAATAATGGTTTTGTTCCATTTTGAGATATCAATTGTGCATGATTTTCTTCTTTGCTTCTAAATCGTTCATCTAAAAGTTCCATTGACGATATACGCCCTAGTGTATCCATCTTCAGGATGAACTTATCACTTGTAACTGTTAAAATATTGCTTGAGTCTGCAGAGATAGCTGAATCCTCAACAGATATAGCATGTCCAGTTGCCGCTTCAACCTTTTGCTTTGTTGTTTGCGGTGTCGTTTGAGTATGAGTATTGAGATCCTCTTTAGCCGCGACTGTTTGTTTTGTTTGTTCTGGTGAAACCGCTGTTTCTTCTGGTGGGAAGATAGCAGTATAAGCTACGAAAAAAATTATTGACAATGCTACTGCGAACATTAATCTTTGGTTTGGTGACATTTTGTCTAACACGATTACCCTTTATATGAAAAGTTTTTTATAATAAAATATTTGTTCTTTTTGTTGGGAACAAGCCAATATTTAATAGAATCAACATCTAGTTTTTTTGGACGATTACATAGTTTATCTAAAAGTGGATAGTCTATTCCACCAGCAAATAATTGATTGCAAGTTAGTATTCTAGTAGAAGTGTTATAAAAAGCACTTAAAAGTGAGTTGTTTTGGAAATTTATTTTTGCATATTCGCTACAAGTTGGGTAATATCTACAACTTCCAAAACCTAAAAGTGTAATATAACGCTGATAAAACGCAAGAATCATAAGCAAAAACTTTCTAAACATCAGTTTTTTCCATAGATTTCAAACGAGATAAAACTTTTACAAAATCTTTTTCTAACTGCTGCGATGAGACTTGAACTGTGCCAAGTTTTGCTACAAATACAAAAGAATGATGTTTAAGTTGTGGGGAATATTTTACAAATAAAGCACGAAGTCTTCGTTTTGCTCTATTTCTGATAACGGCGTTACCAATCTTTTTTGTTGCTGTGAAACCAACTTTTGCTTTGTCAGTTTTATCTAATGAAAAAAGCACAACCGAGTTGGCATGTGCGTTTTTGCCTTTGCTATATATATACTGAAACTCCCGATGTTGCTTCAGTAGGTAGAAACCGCCTAAACTGACAATCTTTTACGACCTTTTGCTCTACGACGGTTTAAAATGTTACGACCATTTTTAGTGGACATACGATGGCGAAAACCGTGAGTTCTTTTTCTCGGTGTATTATGGGGTTGGTATGTTCTTTTCATGCCATTCCTTACTTTAAATTTAAGTTCGCAATTCTACAAAAATTTTACTTAACTCTTAATTAAACTTAGGTTTTAACAAATCATCAGCATTTTTTAACTATACTTTCAAAATATATTGACTTGAAGGATTCACATGCGTGGATATAAGATTTTTGCTGGAACTGCGAGTATTGATTTTGCAAATGAGATTTGTAGAATTTTAGATGTGCCATTGGCTAAAGCTGAAACTAAAAGATTTAGTGATGGGGAGATTTCGGTACAGATTGCTGAGAGTGTTCGTGGTCGCGATGTATTTATAGTGCAGTCAACGGGAGCCCCTTCCAACGATAACCTTATGGAACTGCTCATCATGACAGATGCTCTTAGGCGTTCATCTGCTTCAAGCATAACAGCTGTTGTCCCTTACTATGGTTATGCCAGACAAGACAGAAAAGCTGCACCTCGTGTACCCATCACTGCAAAACTTGTAGCAAATCTTTACGAGACTGCTGGGATAGACAGAGTGGTAACCATCGACCTTCATGCTGGTCAAATTCAAGGATTTTTTGATATTCCAGTTGACAACCTTTATGGTTCTATCACTTTTGAACAGTATATCAAAAGTAAAAACCTTAAAAACCCTATCATAGCAAGTCCAGACATTGGGGGAGTGGCTCGTGCGAGATACTTTGCAAAACGGATGGGGCTTGAGATGGTCATAGTAGATAAACGCCGTGAAAAAGCGAATGAGTCAGAAGTTATGGGCATTATCGGTGATGTAGAGGGTTATGATGTTATCATGATAGATGACATGGTAGATACTGCTGGGACCATGGTAAAAGCAGCAACTGCACTCAAGAACAAAGGTGCAACTTCAGTCATGGCATGTGCAACTCACGGAGTTCTCAGCGGAAAAGCTTATGAAAACTTAGAAAACGGTGAACTCGATGAGCTCATCATCACAAACACTCTCGTTTCAAAACCACACAAAAATATCAAAGTTCTCTCAGTAGCACCACTTTTTGGTGAAGTTATCCGTCGTGTATATCACAACGAGAGTGTCAATTCACTTTTTGCCTAAAACTAGCATTTGCTAGTTTTGATGCTACACTACTCGGCTTTTGTAAAAAAGTAAAAGTAAGTGCCTCTCCATAAATATATTGCGAGAAAATCGCTTCATAATGATAACAACTTTTAAATCCTTATAAAATGATATAATAAACTTAAGAAATTAAGACTCAAAGATATGCGATTGGAGTCCATTTCAAAAAAAGGATCTATGTGAAAACTATTATCTACGAAGACACTCATTTCTCTGTACAAAAGGAACAAAGTGAGATTCCTTGGCTAAAAATCTTTACAAAAGAACCTTTTAAAGAGTTGGGAGATATGCCCAAAGAACTACGCCAAAAACTTTGGCAAATCTACGACATCATAGAGTTTCACATGAAATTTTACTACAAACCTAAAAAAATCAATATGGCTTCTTTTGCAAATATGCTTCCTCGTGTTCATATTCATGTTATGGCAAGATTTGAGGAAGATTCTTACTTTCCTAACCCTATGTGGGGAGAAAAGCTAAGAGATGCTAAGCTTGCACTTCCTAGCGAGGAACTTTTTTTTAAAGAACTAAATTTAGCTCTTATGAAAGAGACAAACTCTTTTTTTCCAAAAAGGCGAAAAAAGGAGCGTCGTAAATAATTAAAGTTTTATTTAGGAGAAAAAGGGATAAGAGCTGAACCCCAAGTAAGTCCACCACCAAAGGCATCAAGAAGCATGAGCTCACCTTTTTGTAAGCGACCACTTTCATAAATATCATTGATCGCCATAGGGATGGAAGCCCCAGAAGTGTTTCCATATTTTGCTACAGTGAGGACAACCTGCTCCTCTTTCATTTTAAGAGCATCTCCTACCGCTTTGATGATGCGATAGTTAGCTTGATGTGGGATGAAGTGTTTGATGGCATCACTTTGAATACCATTTTCTTCTAAGATTTCTACTACATCCTTAGTAAGGGTACGCACAGCTACTTTAAAAGTCTCATTTCCCTTCATCTGCATAAAACAAGAGCTAGATTCTTGCTCAAGAGCATCATGGGCTGAACCACTTCCACCATTTGGTGTCATAAGAAGATCAGCATACTCACCATCAGCACCAGTATGAACATCGATGATAGCTTCTGCTTTGTTATCTGTAGCAGAGATTACAGCAGAACCAGCACCATCTCCAAATAAGATGCAAGTTCCACGATCGCTGTAGTCCGTGATTGCGGAGAGCTTTTCTGCACCTATAATGAGTACATTTTTCTTCATACCAGACTCAATAAAAGCTTTGGCAATAGAGAGGGCATAGATAAAACCTGTACAAGCAGCAGAGATATCAAAGGCAGTTACATTTTTCAAACCTAATTTTGCAGAGATAACAGTTGCCGTTGAAGGCATACAAAAATAATCAGGGCTAATGGTAGCACACACAACCATATCAATCTCTTCTTTTGCTAAACCACTTCTAAGCAAAGCTAACTCAGCAGCTTTGACACCCATGTCAGAAGTAAATTCTTCTTTAGCTGCAATGTGACGCTCCTTTATGCCTGTCCTTTTTGTAATCCAATCATCAGAAGTGTCAACCATAGTTGCCAAATCTTCATTTGTAAGAATTTTTTTTGGAACATAAGCACCAATAGAGCGAAATGTAGCATAAGCCATTTAAGAGCCTTCTTTTTGAATTTGTTTTTCTTTAAGTATAGCTAATCGTTCTACGATATGCTCATTAACACCTGTTTCAGTATAGGAGATAGCCTGAAAGATGGCATTTTTAATAGCTTTTGGACCACTTTTACCATGAGACACAATAGCACAACCTTTAATCCCGATCAACGGAGCCCCACCAACCTCTTCATAATCCATCTGTTTTTTGAGAAGTTTAAAAACTTTTCGCATAAGAAGAGCACCTGTAATAGAGATGGGAGATTTACGAATATACTCTTTGATGAGTCCACTTACAGTTGAGGCAACACCTTCACTAGCTTTGAGGACTAAATTGCCTATAAAACCATCACAGGCAATAACATCTGTAGATGCATTGAAAATATCTCCACCCTCTACATTGCCTCTAAAACCTTTGTATCCTTGAAGGAGAGTAAACGCCTCTTTAGTGACTTCATTGCCTTTGGATTTCTCTTCACCATTTGCAAGTAAGCCAATGCTTGGTGTTGCAATACCAAACATATCTTCAGCATAGCATCCACCCATGACAGCAAATTGAACCAAATGTTCCGCTTTTGAATCTACATTCGCACCAGCATCCATTAGGATAGAACGGTTTGAAGTTTTTGTCGGCATAAGGGCAGCTAGTGCTGGTCGCAAGACACCTTTGAGCCGACCAAGTCTTAGGGTTGCTAGTGTCATAGTAGCTCCACTATGTCCAGCTGAGACTACACCATCGGCTTCACCATTTCTCACTAACTCCATTGCTGTGTAAATCGTACTCTCTTTTCTCTTGATGGCATCTGTTGCAGCATCACCCATAGAGATGACATCATCACAATCTACTATAGAAATTTTACCTCTATAACGCCTTGGTAACAGAGGTAAAATTTCGCTTTGTTTTCCCACTAAAATAGGGATAAATCTCTTCTTTTTTAGGGCAGCGATAGTTCCTTTAACAATTGGTGCAGGACCAAAGTCCCCACCCATTGCATCAATAGCAATTTTTACCATTTTTTACTTGTACTCACCAGTAGTTGGGTTAATGTGGTGTGGAAGCTTATAAGTTCCATCTTTGTCTTTAACTGGCTTAGCTAAAGTGATTTTATAGTGTGTTCTTCTTTTTGCAGAACGAGAGTGTGAGACTCTTCTTTTAGGTACAGCCATATTAGGCTCCTTGATTTAATTTATTTTGATAAAATAAAATGAAGGAAATCTTCATTTTATTGGTCCGTAAAAGGAACAAAATCCCTCCTACAACGCTAAGACCACTAAGGTCACTAAAGTGTAATTAACTTGCACACTCTGGGCAATTGTTGTAGTCACTTTTGACAAGTTCAATCTCTGCATTTAACAATTCGTCCATATCTATCATCGAGTCAAAACACTCGACTACATCGACCAAAGTATCTGATGCACTCTCATACATACCATCAGATATAAAAAAATTTATATCCTCATCGACACTTTTTTCAAATTCATTTGCACAAACAGAACAATCAGTTTGTAGTGAACCACTTAATTTCGCTTGTAACAAAATTAATTTGTTCGTATCATACTGTAAATTACCTTTAAAAACCATTTTTTCAGATTTTACTTCAAAATCTAATGGTGTTTTGGTAATCTTTTGTAGAGATATTTTCATCGGTTAAACTATGAAATTTCTCTTTCTGAGAAGAAAAATGCGATCTCTACAGCTGCATTTTCTACAGAATCACTTCCGTGAACTGCATTTGCATCTATATTTTCTGCAAAGTCTGCACGGATTGTTCCAGCTTCAGCTTCTTTAGGGTTAGTAGCCCCCATGAGGTCACGGTTTTTAGCCATTGCATTTTCACCTTCAAGAACAGTAACGACCACTGCTCCTGAGATCATAAAGTCAACAAGATCACCAAAAAATGGTCTCTCAGCATGAACTGCATAAAATGCTTCTGCATCTGCGCGTGAAAGCTGCATCTTTTTAGTTGCTGCAATTTTAAGTCCATTGCTTTCAAAACGATCTAATATTTTTCCGATAACACCTTTAGCTACTGCGTCTGGTTTAATGATTGATAGTGTTCTTTCCATTAAAACTCCTGATTTATTTTAAAATTAGAGCGCAATTATATCGAAATTTTTATGTTTTTTTGATTAACTTTGAAGATTCTCGCTCAGAAAGAGCGAGAAAAGGGCTAAAGAGGTTTCTACTAACTATTCTACAACTGGTTCGTGATTTGAGCGTTGTTCCTCAGTAATATTTTCACGATGCTCTGGACTATCACCAATAGCATCCCAAGTGATGCACCCTTCAGTAGGACATGCAGTAGCACATGCAGGTTCATCATGATGACCTACACACTCAACACATTTGTCACCATACACATAGTAAGTCTCTTCATCTTGTGGATTATCGTCTTCATCAACAATAGCTTCAACAGGACATTCGTCAATACATGCACCACAGTTGATACATGTGTCATTAATAATTACTGCCATTATATTTCTCCGTTATTAAATAATTTCAAAAGCAAGTTTATCACAAGAATTTTAAATGTAGCTAAAAATGATGATTTATTTTCATAATATAGCCCCAAATTCATTCTCATTCCCATTTTGTAAAAGGGGATGTCTATCACAGCAAAATTTCAGTGCCTCTTTAGTGTAAAAAGGATAAAATGCGGCAAAAATAAAAAGGAATTATTGTTATGAGTATAAAAGCAAAGTTTACATGGTCATTTCTTATGATCATATTGTCAGTTGTTAGTTTATCCATTTTTGTTTACGGTGGCATAGAAAAAGCGTCTGATGGTTTCACTAGCTACAGAGAGATGGCTAAAGATGGTGTTTTAGCAAGTCGTGTTCAGGCAAATATGCTTATGGTTAGAATGAATGTAAAAGATTATATAAAAACCAATTCAAAAAAAGATTTTAATGAGTTTGAAGATTATTACAATAAAACTACTATCTTTGTCAATAAAGCACTCAAAGAGATACAAAAGCCATCGCGTGCACCAAAAGTAAGAGAAACGAAACAACAACTTATTGCTTATAAAGGGTATTTTCATCAAGTAGTAGAGTATTATAAAAAAAGAAATCACATAGTAAATGAAAACTTATATGTAAATGGAAAAAAGATAGAACAGCTTCTAACATCTGTTATGAATAGTGCAAATCGAGATGGCGATACTCATTCTGCCTTGGATACAGCAAAGTCTATCAGAATACTCCTCTTATCAAGACTGTATACAACTAAATATCTACTTGATAATTCTAAAAAAGATTTACAAAGAGCAAACCAAGAGTTTCAAAACTTAAGTACATCGTTGGTAAAAACAAGAAAGGGATTGCAAAACAAAAGAAGAAGAGCACAACTCTTGCAAGCTACACAATTGGTAAAAGTATATAAAGAGGGCGTGGCTCAAATAGGAGCTATAATAAAAGCAAGAAACAATGTCAT
>JALUXP010000127.1 GCA_027013295.1 Sulfurimonas sp. | reverse complement strand
GAAGGGAGGTTTAAAAAGAGAGCTACTGCTTCGTTAAAAGGCATTGAAGCTACTAGTAGCTCCTGCAACCTTTCGCCTTGCATTAGCCCTCTTTTTAAACCTCTGAAGTTGGGGTTATTTATGGAGAAGCACTTATAGTAAAAGTTTGATTTTAGTTGAAAGAGTTTTCAATATGTTATAATCTCATTAATTTAATAAGTGGAATTTTAATTATATGAAGTCATCAGATGTAAGTGCTATATTAGAAAATAAAGAGAAACTTTTAACTCAGATATATTTTGATTTGCAAAAATATTTTCAGCAAAAGTATGGCAATGATACAATTATATTTATAGAGATTGGAACTTTTTATGAAGTCTATGAAATCAACAATGATGATGAACAGATAGGAAAAGCGAAAGAGGTTGCAGAACTCTTAAATATACAACTCACAAAGAAAAATAAAAATATTGTAGAAAATTCAGAGAAAAATCCACTCTTAGCAGGTGTCCCTGCTGTCTCTTTTGATAGATATTTAAACCGTGTTATCAGCGAGCAAAAATATACAGTTGTTGTTGTCAAGCAAAGAGGTAATCCACCAAAGATAAGTAGATATATCTCACAGATAGTCTCCCCTGGAACAAATTTTGAGCATATTGTAGATAATGATGATAACTACATAGTCTCCCTTCTCATAGATAAGCACAAAGGGATATACATAGTTGGTTATAGTGCTATAGATGTTACTACTGGAAAGACTTGGCTTTATGAGTCTCATGGAACTAGCGAAGATCCATCTTATGCTTTAGATGAGGTTTTTAACTTGCTAAATGTTCATAGAACAAGTGAGATTGTCATCACTTTCTTAGAGGGTGTAGATGATCAGCGTCATGTGATGGGTTACCTAGAGATCTCCGAACATTATCATTATAGTATAAACAATACTCGTCCCCGTATAGAGTTTCAAAATAAACTTTTTGCTGAGGTGTATCAGATACGCTCACTTCTTTCTCCCATAGAACATTTAGACTTAGAGAGAAGCCCAATGATAACTGAATCTTTGGCAACACTTGTTAACTTTGTTGTTGAGCATGACTATCATATAGTTCAAAAATTACTTATGCCAAAGCTCATAGATAATCGCCGTTTTATGTACCTTGGTAATAATGCTTTAGAACAGATGGGCATCACCTCTAAAGATAAAAGAGAGTTTACTCTGCTGAGACTTCTTGACAAGTCTTCAACTGCTATTGGTCGAAGGCTTCTCAAAGAGAGACTCCTTAACCCTATTATGGAAGCTACAGAGTTGGAGCGACGATATAACCTCATAGACAGAGTCTCCTCACATATTCGCTATCTTGATGAGACTATGCGGGGTATTTATGATCTGGAGCGACTCTCAAGACGGCTTAACCTTGCCAAATTACATCCTTTTGAGATGAACCATATCTATGACTCAGTATTGAGCATCAAAGTTCTGATGCTCTATGTAAAAAAACATAAAATTCAAAAAACTCCTTTTTCAGAGTTTGAGATAGAGGAATTTTTAAGAGATATAAGTAAAAGTATAGATCTTGATGTTTCTCGTCGTTTTACAAATGCAACCATAGATGAAAACTTTTTGATGCAGGGTGTTGATGAAGGTATAGATACTTTAGTCAAAGAAAATGCAGTGATGCTCATTGCCTTTGAAGATATCATGAAAAAAATAGAGGATCTTCTAAGAGAAAACAATGCTGGTAGTTCCAATAAACTTGTTACTCTAGGTTTACTTGAAAAAGAGGGTTATTATATATCTCTGAGTAAAAATAGATACTCCATGATAGAAAAAGAGTTGAAGGCATCTGAAGACTTTAAAGAGTTTAGTATTAAAAAACTTACAAATAGTGTCAAAATAACTTCAGAGTTTACAGATACACTTTCAGATAAAATTATGAAAAATAGAAGAAAGATAATTGTCTTAACCAAAGATAGATATCTATCACTTCAAAGTATTTATGAAAGACGATATGCTCTTTTATTTGATAGAATCATAACTTATGTAGCTGATCTTGATGTAGGGGTAAGCTCTTCAAAAGTAGCACAAACCTACAATCATTCAAGACCAATGATAGTTGAGGTTGAGGGTGATGACAACTTTATGCAACTTATGCAATTACGACATCCTCTCATAGAAGTAGGGGAAAATAGCGGTATCTATGTGCCTAATGATATAGTGATGGGAAAACGCGATTATATGGATCTACCACATCCAAAAACTGTAATGCTCAATGTGAGTGTACATGATGGACACGATGTTAATGGTGTTTTGCTTTATGGGATCAACTCTAGTGGAAAATCTTCTTTGATGAAGAGTATCGGTCTTGCTGTCATCATGGCTCAAAGTGGCTTTTTCGTGAGTGCATCTGTGATGAAATTTTCCCTTTTTGACTCACTTTTTACACGCATCGTCTCAAAAGATAACCTTTCAAAAGGACTCTCGACTTTTGCAGTTGAGATGTTAGAGATGAAAAATATCTTCAACCGAGCAACACTGCGTTCTTTAGTTCTAGGTGATGAGATAAGTCATGGAACAGAAACGCTCTCTGGTGTCTCCATCGTAGCATCTGCTGTGATAAAACTTGCAAAACTTCGCTCACTTTTCTTGTTTGCCACACACCTACACCAACTCTCTACTATGCAAGAGATAACAAGTTTAGATAATGTAGTTGACCTGCATCTGAGTGTCGAGTATGATGAAGAGGTTGATGCTCTTGTTTTTAACCGAGTTTTACAAGAGGGAAGTGGAAGTAGTATCTATGGACTTGAGTTTGCAAAGTCTCTGCATATGGATGATGAATTTCTCGAAACGGCAAACAAGATTAGAAAAAGATTGGCAAAAGATTTTGATGAGTTAGAACTGCTTGTGAAGAAGAAAACAAGCAAGTATAACAAAGACCTCTATGTGACCAAGTGCATCATCTGTGGAGAGATGGCTGAGGATGTGCATCACATCAACAATAAAAGCCTCGCTGATGCGTCAGGTTTTATAGGACATTTTCATAAAGATGCCAAGCACAACCTTGTCCCACTATGTAAAGAGCATCACCATCAAATACATGATGGCAAGATAAAGGTTGATGGTTTTGTGATGACTTCAAATGGACTAGAATTAAAATATGAAGAACTTTTAGAAAAACCAAAAGAAGTAAAAGTGGATGAACCAGAGATAAATGAAGTCAAAGAGAAAAATTCAAGTGGTTTTGTTTTGGATGATTGGGACTGATTAAAAATTAATCATCAAAAAGTATAAACTCCCTTTATTAACAAGTATAATTTGTTCACAATTAATTACGAGGATTATGGATGAAGAGATTTCTTTTAGCTTTACTTGCATTACCAACAATGGTATTTGCAGAGGATACACTCAACAGTGGTGACACAGCATGGATGATGGTTTCAACCGCATTTGTACTGTTGATGACACCGGCAGGACTTGCACTGTTTTATGGTGGTATGACTCGTTCTAAAAATGTACTCAACACTTACGCTATGGTATTTATGGCATTTGTTATTGCCTTTGTTGTCTGGATAGTAGCTGGCTACTCCATAGCATTTGGTACAGCTGAGTCAGCTGCAGTACAGACCGTAATGGGTGGATTTGGCAATGTATTTTTAAATGGCATCTCTTGGAGAGATTTAGCTCCAACCGCTCCAGGTAATTATCCTGCTTATGTATTTGTTGTATTTCAAGGCACTTTTGCTGCTATTACAGTTGCTATTGCATCTGGGTCTGTCATTGAGCGAATTAGGTTCTCTACATGGTTAGTGTTTGTAGCAGTATGGGTTCTAGTTGTGTATGCTCCTATTGTACATATGGTATGGGGTGGCGGATACCTATTTGACGCTGGTGCTTTAGATTTTGCTGGTGGTACTGTTGTTCATATGAATGGTGGTCTTGCTGGTCTTGTTCTTGCTGTCTTAGTTGGTAAGCGTGCAGGGTATCCTAAAACTGCTATGAAACCTGCTTCTGTAATACTTACTGCTCTAGGGGCTGCTTTATTATGGTTTGGTTGGTATGGATTTAATGGTGGCTCTGCATTTGGAGCAAATGCTATTGCTGGTCTTGCATATTTAACTACAACTATTGCAGCTTCAATAGCTACTATAACTTGGGTACTTCTTGAGTGGTTTGTTTACAAAAAACCAACACTTCTCGGTGCTGCAACTGGTGCGATTGCAGGTCTTGTAGCTATCACTCCCGCAGCTGGTTTTGTTGATGTAAGCGGTGCATTTGCTATTGGTATCATAGGTGCTGTCTTTGCATTTTATGGTGTAACAATGTTGAAGAAAAAATTTGGCTATGATGACTCTTTAGATGCCTTTGGTGTTCACTTTTTAGCAGGTTTATGGGGTGCATTAGCTACTGGCTTCTTTGCGCTTAAAGATGCTGACTTGCTATGGGATGGTCCACTTAAAGAGTCTGGTGACAGAATGGGACAAATCTTAGTTCAGTTAGAATCAGTAGTTGTCGTTGGTCTCTTTACCCTTATTGGTACAGTTATAGTTTATTATATTGCTGTTGCACTTACTGGTGGAAGACGCGTTGAAGGTGATGATGAGCAAATGGGTCTTGATGAGTCAACTCATGGTGAGCGTGGATTTAATCTTTAACATTTGTTTTTGAGTAGGTAATTATATGATATAATTGCCCAATATTTAATCGTGGAGAAATTATGAAAAAAGTAGAAGCAGTTATTAAACCTTTTAAATTAGAAGATGTAAAAGATGCATTGGCAGAGATAGGCATTACTGGTATGACAGTAAGTGAGGTAAAGGGATATGGTCGTCAAAAAGGGCATAGTGAACTTTACCGTGGGGCTGAATATGTAGTTGATTTTTTACCAAAAATCAAAATGGAGATGGTTGTTGATGATGATGCAGTAGAACAAGTTTCAAATACTATTGTAGAAGCAGCTCGTACTGGTAAAATTGGTGATGGTAAAATTTTCGTTAGTGATATTGAAAAAATTATCCGTATTCGTACAGGTGAAACTGACCACGAAGCGATATAAGCCTCTTAGACTTGTTACGCAACAAGTCTATTGCACCTTTTTTGATGGAATATTTTAAAACAATCACAATTTCTTTCAACTTTAAAATAATCACAAATATATTTAGATAAAATACATCTTTAAGATATAAATTAAAGGGTATAGTTATGACAGAAGCTGATTTCAAATATATTATAGACACATTCTTCGCGATATTTTCAATGACACTTATTATTTTTATGGTTCCAGGTTTTGCAATGCTTGAAGCAGGACTCGTGCGTACTAAAAATGTCTCCTCCGTTCTTACCATCAATGTAATGATTTATGCAGTCGCATCTTTGGCTTTTTTACTCATTGGTTATAAGTTTGCATTTGGTTCATGGGACAATGACTCTATGAGTAAATGGGCTGCATTTTTATTTCAGATGGCATTTGTTGGTAAGACGATAAATATTATGAGTGGAGGTGTCAGTGAGCGTGTTAAAATCATCCCTCTTGCTATCTTTGCTGTTATTATGGGCTCGTTGATTTATCCATTTGTTGTCAATATCTCTTGGGGTGCAGATATGCTCTCAGGTGGGATGTTTGATATTCATATGTATGATTTAGCAGGTTCAACTGTGATTCATTCAACTGGTGGTTGGGCACTTTTTGCTGCCAT
>JALUXP010000126.1 GCA_027013295.1 Sulfurimonas sp. | reverse complement strand
AATTTACACCAGTAGCTTGCATTTTTGTGACAATATCATCTTTTTGAGTTGCAGTTAAGGTACTAAGACCAAGTGCTTTAAAAGCTCTTTCTTTGCGTTGTATTTGAACATCTGTAGCATTTGAGATGATCATATTTGCATTATTATAAAGTGTCGCATTCAGGTCTGCTGAAGCAGTTGTTGCTGAGATATTATTATCAATATTATCCATACTGAGAGCTAATTCATCTGCATTAAGTGCACTATGGTCAACCAATTTTAGCTCATTATCTAAATCTTGGAGTTTTGCATACTCCAAGCTACTAGTATCAGTAATCTCTTTATTGAGAACATTATTAAGTGCGGTAGCTAAGTCATGTGTTTCAAGTTCCCCAGCAATATTCGCATAGACAGTTCCTATGGTACTGCTTGTGCTATTTGAATCCACAATACCTTGTGCCATTTTTTGAATACGAAGAGCTATTTGCAACAAACCTTCATTCCCAGCTTCAACGATATTTTTGTCTATATCAGAGACACTAATATTGAGTTGTGTAGCCAAATCACTTTTGATGGTATTTACATCTTTAGTTGGGTTTGCTAGTTTTGCTTGATTTACTAAAGTTGTTAATGGTGTAATGTGCAATTTTGCATTACCATTTTCAGAGATAACTGAAAGTCTTCCGGTAAACTCATTTTTTGTAACAAGGTCAATTCCACCTTTGATAACAAGAGGAATACCTACTTGGTTTCTATTCATAGTTAAAGAGTAGTTTCCTGAGTTATCGGTAGTTGTACTTGGCTCACCTGAATTAAATAAACCATTTTTATTTAGATCTAAAAAGACTGTAGCTCCTTGAAGCTGGGGGTCTATAGCTACGCCGCTATTTGTCACATTATCATTTGAGCTAGAACTGCAACCTACTAATATTGCACTAGCTATCATAGATGTAGCGACTAATTTTAATGTTTTTGTATGTCTCATAAGTAATCCTTTAAGTTTTGATAGTTGAAGTTTAACCAATAAGTGTTAGCGAAGTGTAATCAGTTGCTCAGGCACTAACCTAATAAATTTAATGGATAAGTTAGGAATGACAAAGTTTGTCATCCTTAACTGACACCATTAGAGTTTTTTATTTGGTTCTTTAGAATCTAGTATCCAACCCTCAAAATATAATAGATTTCTCTCTCATAGACTTATTTGAAATTCTCAACAAGATCTTCACGAGGGTATGTAAAAGTAGAATGTCTAAAAACTACGATCTTATCTTCATGTCCTAGGGCGTAAGCACGGATGGTTATAGGCACCACGGTATCATTTCTTTTATCGTCTACTAAAACCTTGCTAGTTCTCAAAACCACAATCTTTTTCTTTTTTATACCTGGTACTACAGTAAATGCTTTACTTGGTTTGACTATGACAATCTCACCTTCCATACCTTTAGGAGGGATAACCTCAAAGAAAAACTTCATTTTTTTATTTTGTGTATTTTGTACTAAAAATTCATATGCATTATCGACTACAACTTTACCATCTACTTTATGTATGGAGTAAAGACGATTTTCTTTATTGATGTTTAAAAGCATATACTCTTTTGTGCTTCCCATAACACCTAATGCTATCATGATACCTATCAATAAAACAATATACGCAATAACCTTTGTTCTAAAGTATTTAGTTTTCCCTTTTTGTTCTATGATCTCATAATCACTTGACCATGTAACAAGGGAAGGTTTTCCAAGTTTACCCATAACTGTTGTACAAGCATCTACACACTCTAAACAGTTGATGCACTCAAGCTGGAGTCCTTTACGAATGTCAATGTGTGTTGGACACACTGTTACACATGATTCACAGGCTGTACACTCAGCATGTTCACCCGCTCTTGCTTGTATCTCTTTTTGAGACTTACTTGGCAATTTTTCCTTATGTTCATCATAGATAGCTCCACCCCTATGCGTATCATAGAGTGCCATCACAGTATGCTCATCATAGAGTACAGACTGAATACGGCTATATGGGCATACATAAATACAATAGTCTTCTTTTAGCTTCACTATGTCATAGACTAAAAAGAGTGCTACAAATAGTAATGTACCAAAAAGAATCGTATGTGCCATTGGGTTTGCAAGATAGGTAAAAAAGTCTTCAGGAGGAACAAAATACCAAAGAAAATTTGCACTAGCAATGAGAGACAACGCTATCCACATCAAGACAGCTATCACTTTTTTTATCTGATTTTCGGCAAGAGACATATCTGGCTCTTGTTGCTTATTTTTGATGCGTTTACGGAGTCGTAGTATTTTTGTCTCTATGAGATCTCGGTAGATAATACGGAAAATAGTTTGAGGACATACCCATCCACAAAACACTCTCCCACCCACAACAGTCATCCCAAAGATTCCTAAAAATAAGAGCATTAACACAAAAGGCATCAGGTAAAGCTCTTGCATATCATATTGAATAAAAGCTAAATGAAGTTTTAGTTTGTCAAAGCTAAGCAAAAAGAAGTGATTACCATTGATTCTTATCCATGGTAATATAATAGTGATGATGGTTATAAACCCAAAGAGGTAATAACGCTTACCTCTCCAAGAAGCCATCAGTTTAGAAGTTGTTTTTTTCATAATAAATCCCTACAATTCAAAGTAGGGAATTATATCAAAATAATTATAAAAAACTTATTATAAAATCAAATTATTTATATTATAAGTTCGTAAAATAATAAAAGTGCTAGTGAAAGTTCACTTACCAACCTAAACCTAATCGTACCATATATCTTCTGTCTGTGATAGATGTAGCACTAGTACCAATCTGTTCTTGATAAGTAGCAACATTGAGTTTAACCAACAAAAACTCCAAGTCAATACCTGCTGTATAAGCTGATTGGTAAAGACCACCATTGAGTGTTAAAGCTAACCAAGATGTGTCAACAAGACCCATCCCTACACCAACACGCAATCTTTTCATAGGGTCATTTTCATTATAATCTGTATATGTGAATGAGCCATTAGCATTTGTACCATTATACAAACGAAGTTTGTTTGCATTGAGCATATCAACATAATCAACCGCAACTACAAACTTACTAAAAACTGGAAACTCTGGAGTGATTGATAGACCAGCATTGACTGTCATCGGTTGACCACCATACACACCGCCCATGCCGATTGACCCCATATTCATAACACTGAGTCCAAAAGCTGGATGCCAATAGTTATCTACCCAAGGTCTATATGCTAAACCCAAGTCGATTCCAAGACCTGAAGAATTAACAAGTCTATTTTGAAGAGTTGTTGCAGGATCTTTAGATACTAAATCTCCGATTGATATCCCACCCTCATAAGATTTTTGCACTATATATTTTGCGCTTAGACCAATATCTAGGCGACCATAATCTGTTTCGTATGGCTTTGCTATGCCTAGAACCACACCACCATAAGCTCTACTTGAAGTTGCTAAAAATGCTTGACTTCCCCCTTGTGTATGGGTCATAAAATTTATATCTGCTGCTTGAAGTATCCCAATACTCCAAGCAAATGCATCGGAATTTTTCGATATAGATGTATAATTATTTACACCTATATGGATATTTTTTCCATCATATTTTTTCAGTACATCAGTCATCTGGGTTGTTGCATCTGATGCACTGGTATCTACGCCTTGAATATCTTGTGCAAATGAAGCACCATCGGCACTTCCACTCATTCCTATATTTAACACATCAACCACGAAACCATGACTTTTCTTTATGGTTGCAAGTCCAGCTGGATTTGAAAATACCGATGTTGAGTATGTTCCCACAGCTACATTCGCTCCACCCATACCCATGATACGAGGATCTTTGTAAAGACTTGCATGTTCAGCATAGAGTGCAAACACTGATGTCGTAGCACCTAAAAGTGCTAATGATAATACTTTTTTCATATCTTTTCCTTTTTAATTACTCTTATTTATTTAGATAAGTTTTAATCTGGTTAACAGTTATATTCCCATTGCTGTCAGTACCTATTTTAGTTTTATAATCTTTTATATCACTTTTAAGATCATCAGGTATCGCTGATGTCAAGGCATTAAATGTACCATTGATAGCATCTATTAATTGATCTAGTTTATACTCTGGTCCAAATGGAAATGCTTTGGCACTATTAAAGTCACTTGCACTATGAATATTATTGTAGTTAAGCATAATCAGATTTTTATTATTATTTGCATCTCTCACAGATGCTCTATAATAATTTGTACTGTTTACATCTACTTTAAAAATCTCAACAGTTGTACTACCTGAAGTAATATTAGCATCAGAAGTGACGCCAGTACAATTATTATCATAAAAGCAACCCATCGCTTTTTCTGATGCTTTAAAATTATTGTCCGCTCCTCCACTATTTTGTAGTGTAGCCACATCACCAAGCATACCTAGAAGCATAGTTGTTTTACTAAGATATGCCAGACCAAGATATAATTCCAAATCCTTGCTTAATTTATCTAGTTGAACCTTACTTAATGCTCTTGTTGGTGATGCACTTGTTGCTGTTGATGCTATTGACTCATAATATTGTATTGCACTATCAACATTTTTGACATTTTCTACACTCTTGTTTCCATCTCCTGCTAAACTTGTTGCTAAAGTAGCAAAACTATTTGTACTGTTTGTACTACTTACACTACTCATCTTAGATACAACATCGGTAAGGTTTAAACCTGCCTTATCCATATATGCACTTGCAAGTGTTTTTTTAGTGCTATCACTTAGCGTTGCTAAAAAAGCTTTTGCTTGGGCTTGAGTCATACTAGAGATAGGCGTAGCCTCTAGTAATGCTATAGCTTGTTCGGGTGAACCAGTGTCAATAGCATGTTGTGCTGCAAGACGAGTTGCACCCGTTGAATCCGCACTCCCACATCCACTCAGCATCAAAGTTGTTGCAACCGCTGTTACTAACATAATTTTTTTTATCATAATAACTCCTTTGTTATTTTTATAAAAGCATGATAAATAACATACTCCTGATTTATTTGTTCCTATTATAGCATTTATTTTCTTAAGGTAAAAATAGTTTTTCTTTTTACACAGTGTAATTTATGTTACAAAATGATAAAATATCATCAATATAAGAACCATAAGAGAGACCATCAATGCTAACTACAAAAGACTATATACTCCAAACTATTCGAACCCGTCCCCTCATCATTGATGGTGCGATGGGTACACAACTCCAACAACGCGACGAGAAGATCCCAAAGTCCGCTTGGGAGGGGAACGAGGGATGCAATGAGTTACTAAATGTAACATGTCCAGAAGTTTTAAGTGAGATCTTTTCCGCTTATCTCACCTCTGGTGCTGACCTCATTACCACAAATACTTTTGGTTCATTCTCTTGGGTACTCGATGAATACGACATTGGGCATCGTGCTTATGAGCTGACAAAAGCAGGTGCTAAGCTTGTTAAAAAAGCATGTGAAAAATTCTCCTCTCCAGAGCATCCACGATTTTGTTTAGGCTCTATTGGACCGGGGACTAAGCTTCCCTCTCTAGGGCATATCACTTATGATGCTATGTTTGAGGGTTATACCGAGTTTTGTAAGGCACTCATAGAGGGTGGCGTGGATATCTTTTTACTTGAGACTGCTCAAGACCCTTTGCAGATAAAAGCGGCACTCCATGCCTGCCAAGAGGCAAACTCTCAGATGGGTACAGAGATACCGATGATGGTCTCTGTGACTATTGAGTTGAGTGGTACTATGCTCATAGGGACAGATGCCCAGACTATCGCTACCATACTCGAACCTTTTGATATCCTTTCCCTCGGTTTTAATTGTGGAACAGGACCCGAGCAAGTGCTTAAACATGTAAAAACTCTCAGTGAAGTGTGGCATAAACCCATCTCTGTCCATGCGAATGCAGGTCTCCCTCAAAACCGCGGTGGTTACACCTACTATCCTATGGGACCAGATGAATTTGTAGCCCAACAAGAGAAGTTTTTAGAGTTCGATGGAGTCAGTTTTCTTGGGGGTTGTTGTGGAACGACACCCCAACACATCCGAGCGCTTGTGGATAAGGTCACAAAAGTCACTCCTAAAAAACCTACAGGTTCACACCCAACAAGTGTAGCCTCTCTCTTTAACACCACTACACTCAAACAAGAGCCAGCACCTCTTCTCATGGGCGAACGATCCAACGCAACGGGGAGCAAGGCGTTTCGTGAACTCCTTTTAGCTCAAGATTATGAGGGGACCCTCTCTGTAGCCCAACAACAAGTAAGAGCAGGGGCTCATATTGTAGATGTCAATGTTGGTTTTGCAGGTCGTGATGAGACCAAAGATATGAACGCAGTTATGAGTATGTACAACCAAAAGATCGCCCTCCCTCTCATGCCTGACTCCACCCAAACAAGCGGACTTGAGACTGCACTCAAAAATATAGGTGGCAAACCAATCTTAAACTCAGTCAACCTAGAAGATGGCGAGGAAAAGTTTAATGCAGTATGCAGTTTGTCTAAAAAGTTTGGTACTTCGCTTGTTTGTCTTACCATAGATGAAGTGGGTATGGCTAAGACAGTGGAAGATAAACTAAAAATCGCAGATAGGATTATAGACTTAGCTACAACAAGGCATGGTATAAAAAAAGAGGATCTTATCTTCGATGTACTCACCTTTACCCTTGGAAGTGGTGATGAGGAGTATTGGGATGCTGGTATCAATACCATAGAAGCTATCCGCAAACTCCGCCAAAAGCATCCAGAAGTAAGCGCGACATTAGGACTCTCTAACATCTCTTTTGGACTTGACAAAGATGCTAGACCTTACCTCAACTCAATGTTTTTACACCACTGCATCCAAGCAGGTTTAACCAGTGTTATCATCAATGTCAAACACATCATCCCTATCAATAAGATAAGTAAAGAGGATCAGGAGATCTGTGATGACCTCATTTTTAACCGCAAACCCGATGGAGAAGCACTCTTTACTTTCATAGAGCACTTCTCTTCAAAAGAAGCCATAGATACAACGCAAGAAGATGCAGAGTATCTCGCTATGAATGATGAACAAAAGATAGCAAAGCTTCTTATGGATGGCGATAAAGAGCGTATGATACCCCTTGTAGAAGAGGCACGAAAGAGCATCGCACCTGAGACTATTGTCAACGAAATACTTATAGATGCTATGAAAGTTATAGGGGAACTCTTTGGCTCAGGACAGATGCAACTCCCCTTTGTTCTACAGTCTGCTGAGACGATGAAAAAAACGGTTGATTATCTCAATCCATACTTACCAAAGATAGAAAAAGAGGTAGATACCACACTAGCTCTCGGAACTGTAAAAGGGGATGTCCACGATGTTGGGAAAAACCTTGTTGACATCATCCTCACTAACAATGGTTTCAAAGTAAATAACCTTGGCATTAAAGTAGAGCTTGAGGACTTCATCCAAGCAGCAAAAGATGGACATATCTCTGCTTTTGGGATGAGTGGACTCCTTGTAAAATCAACCCAAGTGATGCAAGAAAACCTCAAAGCACTGAAAAAACAAGATATCAAGATACCTATCCTTCTAGGTGGTGCTGCACTCACTCGTTCATTTATAAATGAGTTTTGTCGTCCCTTTTATGATGGACCTATCTTTTACTGCAAAGATGCTTTTGATGGTGTCACGGCAATGAGCCGCATTGAAGCTGGTAATTTGGACACAGATCTCCATGGTAAAGATAGCCAAGAGAAAGTAATCAAAGTAAAAGAGGAGATTATTATCCCCCCTTTTGAAGAGCTCAAAATGCCTTCTCGTGATGTTAAAGTACCTACCCCACCTTTTTGGGGTCGCAGAGAGATAAAACTTAATGAAACTCAGATAGAGATGGCATTTGATTGGCTCAACCATAAACTCCTTTTCAAATCTCGCTGGGGTTATAGCTCTAAAGGGATGAGTAAAGAGGACTACCAAAAACAACTTGACGAAGTAGTTTGGCCAGCTTACGAAAAGCTTAAAGCACAATTTATTGATGAAAAACTCTTTGAACCCACTATCATTTATGGTTACTGGCCTTGTAGAAGTGATGATAATACCCTACTCATCTTTGATGAGAGTGAGGGGTATCACTCAGATGCACAGGTCAACCGAGAATCTTTAAAAGATGTGATGGGTAGAGCTAAAGAGAAGTTCACTTTCCCACGACAAAGGAAAGCCCCCCATCGGGCGTTGAGTGATTTTTTTCATGCAGACAGGCATGACCTCATTGCTCTGACTTGTGTGAGTGCTGGTGCAAAACTCAGCGATGCGGAACGCGCTATCTACGAAGATAGTAGATACACGGAGTATTATCAGTTTCATGGACTAGGTGTTGAACTCGCTGAAGCTCTTGCAGAGATAGCTCACAAGCAGATACGACTTGACCTCAATATCTCTGATGGAGAGGGTAGTAAACTTAGCGATGTACGGATGAATAGATACCAAGGGAGTCGTTATAGTTTTGGCTACGCTGCTTGTCCAGACCTTGAACTCAACCGTCCACTCTTTAATCTTCTCAAACCTGAGGAGTTTGGCATTGAGCTTAGTGAAACTTTCCAGATTCACCCAGAGCAAAGCACCTCAGCACTTGTGGTCTACCATCCCAATGCAACCTACTACAATGTCTAACAATATTCATATCTACGCCGTAATCATCGGCAGTGAGATCCTCAACCTCAAACGCCAAGATAAACATTTTGAGCACCTCTCATCGGCACTTGCAAAGGTGGGGCATACCCTCTTTAGCTCTTTCATCCTAAAAGATGATGCACAGCTCATCAAACAGATATATTCGCTCATCAAAGATGACCCCTATTCTATCATGTTTAGTTTTGGTGGGATTGGTTCTACTCCAGATGATTTGACTCGTGAACTTAGTGCAGAAATTTTTAAAAATGGAAAAATGAAAAGAAACAAAAAGTTTGAACAAGATATTATAGATCGTATAGGTGAGAGAGCCTACCCCCACCCCATCAAGATGTCTGATCTTCCAATAGATGCCAAGCTTCTACACAACCCTATCAATAATATGTCAGGCTATTATCTCGATAAAAGATACTTTTTTATGCCAGGTTTTCCTGAGATGGCACATCCTATGATAGAGAGTATTATCCAAGAGCATCTTCAAAAAAGTCAAAAACTCTACTCAAAAAGCTTTCTTGCAGATACAGGAGAGGGGATCCTCATAGAGCTTATGCAAGATGTCCCTCCAGAGATAGAGCTCTCTTCCCTTCCCATGATAAATGGAGGAGACCCTAAGGTTGAGTTTACCCTCTCGGGTAGCGATGAGAAACAGATTGATTTTTATTTTGAAAAGTTTACAAACTTTTTAGAGACTCAAAAGATAACTTACCGTCTTCTATAACTTAAAGCTTCGAGAAGATGTTTTTTATGTATCATCTCACTTGCATCCAAGTCAGCAATAGTTCGTGCAACTTTTTGCACCTTTTTTATGCTTCTAAAACTCAAGGCAAACCTACTTGTAGCCATATCAAGTGTCTCTTTTGCCTCTGCATCTAGGATACAATAGATCTCTATATCCTTATCGCTAAGTTTTGCTGTAAAAGATTTTTGCCCTCTTTTTTTGATAATATGATGCACATCTATCACTTTTTGATGTAACTCTTTGGAGCTAAAACTTACCTCATCATGAGAATCAATATTTTGCATAGTTACATTGAGGTCTATACGGTCCAAAAAGGGGTCTGAAAGTCTATTTTTATAACGCTGAATCTCTAGTTCATTACATCGACACTCTTTTACTTTATCAAGAAGATTGCCACAGGGACAGGGGTTCATTGCACCTATAAATACAAAGTTTGCAGGGTACTCAACCTTAGAGTTTACACGAGAAATTTTAATCTTACCATCTTGAAGAGGTTCTCTCAATGCTTCAAGTATGTTTTTAGAAAAATGGGGTAACTCATCGAAAAAAAGGATGCCATTGTGGCTTAGTCCCACTTCACCTATCTTTGCTTTGTGAGAACCTCCACCAAAAATAGATGCAGAGGTGGATGTATGGTGAGGTGAACAAAAATTTCGTAGAGGTTTAAACTCTGGCTCTTTTCCCTCAAGAGAATCCAACTTTGCATTATCTAAAATCTCTGCTTGATTGAGCGGGGGCATGATATAACGCAGTCTTTGTGCAATCATACTCTTACCACTTCCAGGGCTTCCCTCAAAAAGTATGTTGTGCATCCCTGATGCACAGATGAGTGCTGCTCGTTTAGCTACCTCTTGCCCTTTTACATCCAAAAAATCTTCTTCATACCTGTTGTAAACATAATATTTTTCATCTAAAGTGTAGCTAGGATATGCAAAATCTGTACTTACTACATTTGGTTCACATAAAACTTCTGACCTGAGTAGATCTGTCGCTTCTTGTAAAGTTTTTACACCATAAAATGCTATATTTGGTATTTTAGAGAGTTTTTCTAAAGCACTATGTGGCACAATAGCTCTTTGCACTGCCCCTTGATTTGCCAAAGAAAGAAGCAGAGGATAAAGTTGTGTATTTTCTTTTACTTCGCCATCTAAACCTAACTCTCCAAACACGAACCAATCATCAAAATCTTTTTCTACCTGATTGAGAGCTATAAGAAGTGCGATGCTCAGATCAAACTGCGATCCATCTTTTTTAAGTTCACTTGGAGAAAGGCTTAAAGTCACACGCTTGGGAGGGAAAGAAAATTCATTTGAAAGGAGAGCGGACTTCACCCGCTCTTTTGATTCACTAATATTTGTACTAACCATTCCGATGATGCTAAAAGATGGAAGCCCCTTTGTCAAGGTAGATTCTACATCTACTACCTTTGCATCTAAACCCTCATATGTTGCACATTTCATTTTTTTCATAATTTAAAGCCTTTTTTAAACTTAGCTTATTATAGAGAGTTTTTGGGGTTTTATTCAATTTAATGACAAATTGACATACTTATTTGGAGTTTTTCTTCTCTTTGAGCATCTTTTTATACTCTTTTTCAAATTTCTTTCTTTTTGAATAACTCAGTTTATCTATGAAAAGGATACCTAAAAGATGATCTATCTCATGCTGTATAGCAATCGCTAGAAGTCCATTGGCTTCAAGGCTTTTCGTATTGCCATCTCTATCTTGGAAGTTAACATTGACCTCATCAAACCTTGTGATATCTTCATAAAAGGTGGGGACACTTAAACAGCCCTCTTGATACACTATCTCACCTTTTTTACTTGTAATAACTGGATTTATCATCTCCACCAAGTTGTCAATAGTTTGAATGTCCTCTTCATCTGGGATATTGAGTATAAGTGCTTGAATAGCGTATCCAACTTGTATAGCAGCTAAGCCTATACCATTTGTCTCCATCATCAACGGATACATACTATCCAACAATTCGGCAAGTTTAGTGTCAAAGTTTTCTACTTTTGCGGATTTTTGCTTAAGTTTTTTATCTGGGTAAGTAACAATATTTAGTTTCATCAAACTACTTAACTATGTTTTACTTTTTAATGAAACAGCATAATCACAATTAGTATCATTATAAGCTTTATCTACACCATCCATTGAACTCACAACTGTCTCTTCAACAGAGTAAGCTGGATCTATATCTGTAATACCAATAGCAATTTTAAGTTCAATCTCTTTATCCCCTAAGAAAAAGTTAGCGTTAGCAACAAGCTCTACAAGTCGTTCACTTGCTTTTTTCGCACTCTCTAAATCAGTATGTTTCAGAAGCATTGCAAACTGACCATTGCCATAATAAGCCACAGTATCACTTCTTCTTGATGTTTTTAAAAGGAGTCTCGCTATAGTCCGTGTCATCATAATGATAGCTTTTTCATTATTTACACTTTGGACAAGCTCTTTTGAGAGTTCTATCATGATCAGCGTTGAACTATGTTTAAACTCTTTAACTAAGCTTATCTCTTGTTCTATTTTTGTCATCAGATAGCGTTTATTGTAAACACCATATTTATTGTCGAAGATAGTCTCATTTTCAACATTTTTAATCACTTTCGCTGTTTCATCATACTGGGTTTTAATGTTGATACTTTGTTTTTTAAGTATCGTGTCAAGCTTACCAATATCACCCTCTAATGTAGAGATGATACTCAAAGAACCTTGCTGATCCATACTATCTTTGAGTTCTGTTTTTCTTTTTTGAAGAATCTTTGTCATCAAGTTAATATTTTTGTAGAGCGATGCAGTTACATTTAAGATATTTTTTACAGAGCTAAAACCTTGTTTAAGACTTTGCTCAAGCATAATAGTATTTTCCGCATCGTTATTTTCTTCAAGTTCTAGCATCGACATGATCTGTTTACGCAATGCTTCGCTTTTATCTTCTAAAAGTCTATCAAAGTATAAAGAGAAGTTGTTTGGCGTAGGCGGGAGGTTATCTTGCATAAGCTGACCTAAAACCTCTTTTGCATATACCTCCAAATCACTTGTCGGGTCGCTTTTTGAAGGATCATCACTAGGTGCTTTATGACCACCACTGCCACCTGAAGCTCTCCCTGTATTTCTTTGACCTCTATTTCTTAAAGAACCTGACATAAGTCACCCCTCCCTACTCTTTTTCGCTTTTTATCAATACTTTATCGATCAAACCATAGTCCACACATTCTGATGCACTCATGAAATTATCTCTGTCTGTATCTTTTTCTATCTTTTTAACACTTTGACTTGTATTTTTAGCCAATATGCCATTTAACTCTTTTTTCATCCTAAGAATCTCTTCAGCTTGGATCGCAATATCACTTGCTTGACCTTGAGCACCACCTAAAGGTTGATGTATCATCACTCGAGCATGAGGTAGAGCATATCGCTTTCCTTTTTCTCCAGATGAGAGTAAGAATGCACCCATAGAAGCAGCCTGACCTATACAAATAGTAGCAACATCTGGACGGATATAGTTCATAGTGTCAAATATTGCCATCCCTGCAGTAACAACACCACCCGGAGAGTTTATGTAAAAGAAGATATCTTTTTCTGGATCTTCCGCTTCAAGAAATAAAAACTGTGCCACTATAGTAGAAGCAACTTGGTCATTTACCTCACCACTTAGCATCACAATCCTATCTTTTAAGAGACGAGAGTAGATATCGTAAGAACGCTCACCGCGTCCTGTTTTTTCTACTACATAAGGGATATAACTCATATTATGCTTCTTTCATCTTCGAGTTAAGAATTTGACTAAGAACTTTATCTTCTACCATAGACATTTGGACGGCTGGAAGGTATCCTGCATCTTTATATTGGGTATACGCTGTTTCTGGGTCTTGACCCATTTGCATCGCTTCATAATAGATAGTTTGCATAACCTCCTGCTCTTCTACTTTAACGCCCTCTGTAGATGCTAGTGCATCAATAATAAAAGTAGCTTTTACACTCTCTTGTGCATCATCACGAAAACTCTCACGAAGTTCTTCAAGCTTATCAGCATTTTCACGAAGCTCTTTAATCTCATCTTCACTCATAGAACCAGCTTTTTTATTGACTGCTATATCTATCTCTTGGTCAACTACAAACTCTGGAAGGTCAAACTTAATGCCAGAAACTAAAGCTTCTAGTAATGCAGGTTTCAAATCTTCATTATAGAGTTTACCTAGTGCCTCAGACTCCATCTGCTCAATCACTTGCTCTTTTACTTTTTCCATAGTTGCTTCTTCATCACCTGGAAGTAAAACCTTAGCAAGTTCATCGCCTATCTCTAAAACATCTTTTTCTTTTACCTCATTGACCGTTACTTTAAAAACAACTGGTTTTCCAGCTAAATTAGACGCTTGATAATCTTCTGGGAAAGTTACATTGAGTTCAACTTCCTCATCTCTTTTTACACCGATGAGTTGATCTTCAAAACCTGGAATAAACTGTCCAGAACCAAGTTTTAGCTCAAAACCTTCACCTTTTCCACCGTCAAACGGCTCTCCGTCTAAGAAACCTTCATAATCAATTACAGCGGTATCGCCCTCTTTCATCTTACGGTTTCTTTTGATCTTTCTAAGTGGTGCTTGTTGTTCTGCTATATCTTTAAGCCTTTTTGTTACATCAGCTTCTTTAATCTTTGGTTTTTTGAAATCTTTTGCAAATGATTTATAATCACCAAGTTCTATTTCAGGACGCATAGCAACTTTTACAACAACCTCTATCTTATCATCTTGCTTATCAAATTTTGCAATATTAGGTTCGCCGATCAATGATTCATTAGCAATTTTTAACTGTTCTAAACCCGTGTTAAGAACTTCTCTCAAAGCCTCTGATTCTGCATCTTGTAGAAGCTTGCTACCAAACTGTTTCTTTACAATAGCCACAGGAACTTTTCCCTTACGAAAACCCTGAATAGTCGTTGTTTTAGCTAACTCTTTAGCAATTTTATCTAAATTTGCATCTATAGTTTCTTTCTTAATTGTTGCTGTAATTTCAGCATTTGCACCATCAATTTTATTTGATTTGATTTCCATCAATTTCCTTTTATATTTCTACTATGTGATAAGTACTTACCACTTTAATTTGAGCTAATAATACCAAAAAATAAGTTAATTTTTGCATAAAGTAGGTTTAAAGTGAAGTATCAAGAACCACACAACTGCCAAATCTATCATTACATCTGCAAAGTTAAATACAGCAAAGTTAAATCCACAATGCCAATAAACCATGTCAACAACACCCTCGTGAATAAACCTATCATAGATATTTGAAAACGCTCCACCAAGTAAAATTCCTGCAGGGAGGGCATAACAAAGTTGCTTTAGGCTTACAATATATATTAAAATCCCGACAACCAATACAAGCTGAATATACTTAAGCCACTCCGCCAAAAATGCAAACATAGAAAAAGCAACACCTTTGTTGTAAACCAATATCAAGTCTATACAATCAGTGTAATATCTAAAGCCCTCTATGAAGAGTAATTTAATATTTTGATCTATGATGAACACGCCTAGGAGAGTGAGTAAAAGAACAGTATTGAGTTTTAAGATTTTATTATCCATTGAGTGCTTTCTTAAAAAACTCTACAAGTATCTCCATCTGTAGATTCATCTCTTTCGCATCTTTACCTTCAAGAAGTACACGCAGCTTATTTTCAGTGCCTGAGTAGCGTACAAGATGGCGTATATTTTTAGTTTCTATGGTTTGAAGAAGTGTATCTAAACCAGTTATCCCATTAAGTGGCAATTTTTCTTTGATATTTATGTTCACTAATTTTTGTGGATAAAGAGAAAAAGGGCGAAGCACCTCTGAAGCAGATTTTTCTTTAGAGAGTATCAAGGCAAGCGTTTGAAGTGCCGAAACAAGACCATCTCCAGTTTTTGCAAAATCATGCATAATAACATGCCCACTTTGCTCCCCTCCAAAGTTAATACCCTCTTTTTTCATAATCTCTAAAACATTTTTATCACCTACATCTGAACGAAAAAGCTTTAAGTTATTTTCACTCATATAATCTTCTAAACCTTGGTTACTCATCACCGTTGCAACCATGCCAGCACCTTTAAGAAGTGATTGTTCATTCATATACACAGCTAAAGCACCTAAAAGTTGGTCACCATCAACAACTTCACCTTTTTCATCAACCACAACAAGTCTATCTGCATCTCCATCAAGTGCTATTCCTATGTCTGCACGAAAAGTTAAAACAGTATCAGCAAGATCTTTTGTATGCAGAGCTCCACAATTTTCATTGATGTTGTATCCATTAGGTTTATTGTGCAGCATCAACACATCAGCACCCAACTCTTCTAAAACAGTTGGTCCCACTTTATATGCCGCTCCATTTGCTGTGTCAAGGACTATACGCATCCCTTGAAGACTCAGGTCTCTTGGAAAAGAGTTTTTAAGGGCAACTATATAACGCCCTATCACATCATCTATTCTTTTTGCTTTACCGATTTGCTTTCCTCGAGCCTGTGCAGACTCTATAAGTGCATCATCCATATATATAGATTCGATCTGTGCTTCCACTTCAGCAGAGAGCTTATCCCCATAAGCATCAAAAAACTTGATGCCATTGTCTTCAAAAGAGTTGTGTGATGCACTTATCATAATCCCAGCATCACAACGCATAGACTCTGTGATGTAAGCAATAGCAGGCGTAGGCATAGGTCCAATCTCTATAACATCATAACCAATAGCAGTCAACCCACTTACAATAGCATTTTCTATCATATAACCACTACGCCTCGTATCTTTACCGATGAGTATCTTATTTGTTTTGGAATTTTTTTTGAAGTATATCCCAGCAGCCATCGCCACACGCATAGCTCTCGTAGCACTTAAAAATGAGCCAGCCTCGCCCCGTACACCATCAGTTCCAAATAATCTGTTCATACTTTCACCATACTTTCAAATAAATTGTGATATTTTACCACCCTTTAACTTAATTTTAATTATCTTTAAGCTAGAATTGCGAACTAAAAAAATCTGGGCGTTTAAATCAGCCCTAAAATCAAGGACTCATAAATGGCAAATCACAAGTCATCAATAAAGAGAATTCGCCAAACGATCGTTAAAACAGAACGCAATCGTTTCTACAGAACTCGTCTTAAAAATATCGTTAAAGATGTTCGTTCAGCTATTGAAGCTGGAAACAAAGAAGAAGCAACTACTACATTCAAAGTTGCCAACCAACAAATTCATAAATTTGTAAGCAAAGGTATCTTAAAAAAAGAAACTGCTGCTAGAAAAATCAGCCGTCTTCACAAAGCTGTTAATGCAATATAATTAAGTAACTGTAATGTTATCAGATAAACTACAAGTGTTTATCGCCCGTTATGATGAACTTAGCAATCTGTTAAGTTCTCCTGACATCACTTCTGACATCAAACGCATGACAGAACTCTCCAAAGAACAAGCCTCCCTTTTACCTATCGTTGATAAAGCAAATGAGTATAAAGCTCTCATTGGTGATATCGAAGAAACAAAAGAGATGTTAGGCGATGCAGAGATGGGCGATATGGCAAAAGAGGAACTCAAAGAGCTTGAACCTCGTAAACCAGAAATAGAAGAAGAGATAAAAATGCTCTTACTTCCAAAAGATCCAAATGATGATCGCAACATCATCGTAGAGCTTCGTGCTGGAGCTGGTGGAGATGAGGCAGCCATCTTTGTAGGTGACCTCTTTGAAGCATACACCCGTTATGCAGATGTAAGAGGCTGGAAGATAGAACTGATCTCTACAAGTCCATCTGAAGCTGGTGGATTTAAAGAGGTGACTGCACTCATACAAGGTGACCAAGTTTACTCTCGTCTTAAATACGAGGGTGGTATCCATAGAGTTCAAAGAGTTCCAGCTACTGAAAGCCAAGGGCGTGTTCATACATCAGCTATCACAGTGGCTATCATGGCTGAAGTTGATGATGTAGAAATCACCATCGAAGATAAAGACTTAAAGATAGATGTTATGCGTTCATCTGGTTGTGGTGGGCAGTCGGTAAATACAACCGATTCTGCTGTGCGTATTACTCACTTGCCAACAGGTCTAGTTGTAACCAATCAAGACCAAAAATCGCAGCACAAGAACAAAGACAAAGCGATGAAAGTGCTTAAAGCAAGGCTTTATGACCTTGAGATGCATGCACAACAGTCTGAAAATGCAGCAGAGCGTGCCGCACAAGTGGGAACAGGTGACAGAAGCGGAAGAATCCGTACCTACAACTACCCACAAAACCGTATCAGTGATCACCGTATCAACTTAACACTTTATAGGCTCAATGAGATTATGAGTGGTGGTTTACTCGATGAAGTAGTAGAACCACTTATCACAGATCATCAAGCGAAGATTGTAGAAGCAGCTGGGTTATAATAGTTTGTAAATTTTAACTCGTTTTTAACTCGTTCCCATCGTCCCCGATGGGAATGCATACTCTTAAGATAACCAATGAAGTATGCATTCCAAAGCTGGAGCTTTGGAACGAGAAAGAAAAGACTAATAAAGAGGGCTAACCACCCTCTCTACTACCACACAGTATTAAAAGTATTGACAACTTCACCTTTAAAGGTGATAGTCTCACCATTGTGACCTAGGTATAAAGTCTCGCCACTTGTTGGATAAACCTCTACTCTCTCACCTACACTCCCCTCACTAAATGCTCTATAAAAACAAGCTGCCATTCCCGTACCACAAGCAAGGGTTTCAGCTTCAACACCACGCTCATAAGTTCTTACACGGATATTTCCATCCTCTATAGATGCTATGTTGACATTGGCATTGTATTTGTATCGTAACTCTTGAGCTTTTTCGATGTTAAATGTGTTTATATCATTTGTAAAGTGTACCAAATGAGGCACACCCGTATCTATAAGCCACCAAGATTTATCATTAAAGACTATCTCTTTGTCTAAAATCCTAGGTGGAGTTAGCTCACTCTTCACTATAGCTTTTTTCTTACCATGAGCTTTTACTATAGATGCTTTAATAACTCCAGCACCCGTAAGGAATGCCATCTTTTTAGGAGCTATCTCGTTGATATAGGCGTAGTGGGCACAAGCACGACTTCCATTACCGCACATAGCAGCTTCACTTCCATCAGAATTGTAAAATTCCCATTCAAAGTCATTCTCAGCATTTGGTATGAGTACGATGAAACCATCTGCACCTATGCCATTTTGTCGATCACACAACTCTACAGCGAGAGCACTTCTGTCTTTTTTTTCTAATGCATGACAAATGACAAAGTCATTCCCATTTGCACTGTATTTTGATATTTGCATAATAATTTCCTAATTTTAATAGATTTTTAATAAGTTCTTCGTGAGGCTCAGAGCGTAGCGAGGATTCGCCCTCTAAGAAGAACTTATTAAAAATCAAACTACTTATACTTAGCCTTAATTTTATCCACAAAATCCTCAACCTCTTGTTGAAGATGCTTTAAATTTTGCGAGTTGTCTATCACCCAAGTAGCCTTTGATCTTTTCTCATCAATTGGCATCTGCGTTGCTATTCTGCTTAATGATTCCTCTTGCGAATACCCATTTCGCTTCATAAAACGCTCTAGTTGAACCTCTTTTGGTGTGTAAACTACAACACAGTCTTTTATATCATAAGAGTTGTTTTCAAAAAAGAGTGGTATATCTATGAGATAAGGAAATTCAAACGAGTCTTGTTTCTCACTTCTTTGAGCTATCTCATCTTGAATCTTTGGATGCAAGAACTCTTCTAATTTTTTCTTGGCATCCACATCTGAAAAGATAAGCAAACCAAGCTTAGCCCTATCTACTTTTTTATTTAACACATATTCTAAACCAAACTCTTCTTCAACCCAAGCATACGAAGCATCCAATATCTCATGACTTATAGTATCTGCATCTATTACACGCATCCCATTGAGTGCGAGAAGAGATGCTACTGTACTTTTACCAGTTGCAATTCCCCCTGTCAGTGCGATAGCGTACTCGTAAGCCATTAGTTTTTAATAACCCCTAGATACTCTTTTCTTATGTAGTTGCCCATAGCAAATGCCCCGATGTGAACATCGCAGTTGTAGTATTCTAAACCATCTAGCATATCAGAACGCTGTAAAATCAAGTCCGCAGTTGGATGGTACTCTTTTGAAGCTAAAAGAGCTAACTTACCTCCACCAATGTGAAAAGGCATCACTATCTTTGCGTATTGTCCTAAAGTACTGATAGTCTTTTTTGCCTCTGCAACATTGTCCAGTGAAGTCACACCACTTGCTATAAGACCATCTTCCTTAAGAATGCGGTTTATTTGTGAAGTCACAAGAGCATCGGAGTCTATCTCACTGATGACGACATCATACTTCGCATCATCAAGTTTACTCAGAGCATCTAAAGAACAAGCTACCGCATCAAACTCCATCCCAGTATGTTTTTGTATCTCATCTTCAAACTTTGTACTTGTATCGCTAATAATTAAAATATTTTTTGGATCTTTGTGCGAACATAAAGGTACATGTACCATCATCTCATATCTTATAAATTCTTTCATATATCTCTGTTTCCTTGTGGGTTTATTAAATACCCTTTAAATAATTAAGCGATTTTAGCTTAACTTGGATTAATTTTACTTAATAAAAGATATAATTGCATTTAATTAATATATATATAAAGGTAAATTATGAATTTTAATAAAATAAGAAGTTTTTGTAAACCATTTAGAATAGTTATAGGATTAGTATTGATCTCTATCGGTGTCTATTTTCAACTAGCAAGTGAAGATGGAAGTTTATTGTGGTTTCTTGGTGTAATACCATTAATAGCAGGATTAACTGGATTTTGTCCACTTTGTTCTATTACAAAAAAATGTGATTTACCAAACTAAACAGGAGATATGATGAGTCAGATAAGTTATAAAGATGCAGGTGTCGATATAGATGCAGGAAATAGTTTTGTAGAGAACATCAAACCATTTGTAAAATCAACAAAAATCCCAGGTGTCCTTGGTGGTATAGGCTCTTTTGCAGGTGCTTTTGAACTTCCAAAAGGGTTCAAAGAGCCAGTTATGCTTGCAGCGACTGATGGGGTTGGAACAAAACTTAAACTAGCGATTGACTCTGGCATCCATAACACTGTGGGTATAGACCTCGTGGCTATGTGTGTCAATGACCTTCTTTGTAACTTTGCAACTCCCTCTTTTTTCCTAGACTACTACGCAACTGGTAAACTCGATGTCACCGTAGCTACAAGCGTAGTAGCAGGGATAGCTGAGGGCTGCATCCAAAGTGAATGTGCCCTCATCGGTGGTGAAACGGCTGAGATGCCAGGGATGTACTCTGAAGATGACTACGACTTAGCTGGTTTTGCAGTAGGTGTTGCAGAAAAGTCAGAGATGGACAGAGTAAGCTTAGTGCGTGCTGGACATAAACTCATAGCACTTCCAAGTTCTGGACTACACTCAAACGGTTTTTCCCTCGCAAGAAAAGTATTATTTGACAAAATGAACCTAGACTTCAATGACGAATTTAATGAAAAACCACTCATAGAGACACTTTTAACTCCTACAAACATCTATGTAAAAACTTTTAAAGCATTACGCAACGAGATAGTAGCTATGGCACATATCACAGGTGGTGGGATAGTTGAGAATCTTCCACGCGTTCTTCCTGAAAACCTCATGGCAGAAGTAAAAGAAAGTTCTATAAAAGTTCTTCCTATCTTTGAGCTTATGGCTCCTCACATCGACAGAGCCGAAATGTATAGAGCTTTTAATATGGGTGTTGGAATGATACTTGTTGTTGAAGATGCAGATGTTAAAAAAGTTTTAGCTACAGCTGAAGGTTCTTATCTCATAGGTGAGATAAAAGAGGGTAAACGCAAAGCTGTGATGCTGTAAGCTATGGCTACACTTACAGTTCCCGTACTTAATAAACAACTTATTCTCAACACTTTATCTCAGAGGTTTACCGCAGATAAAAAACTCTCTGAAATTCCAAATCCTGCTCTTCTCAGCAATGCCCCAAAGGCTGCTAAAAAGATTGCTGATGTTATACGAGCAAATAAAAAGATTGTTCTTGTTGGTGACTACGATGTTGATGGGGTGAGTTCTACTGCTATCATGGTGGATTTTTTTAGACAGATACCCTATCCACTTGAAGCTATCATCCCAAATCGTTTTAGAGATGGTTATGGAGTGAGTCCAAATGTTTTAGAGCGAGTAGATGCTGACCTAGTCATCACAGTTGACAATGGCATCACTGCATTAGCAGCAGCTAAAATCTGTAAAGATAGAGGGATAGACCTCATCATAACAGACCATCATACCCCAGCGGAGATTTTACCTGATGCCTTTGCCATAGTTGACCCAAAACTTGAGAGTTGTGAGTACCCTTTTAAAGAGATTTGTGGAGCACAGGTAGCATGGTTACTTTTAGCACTTATCAAAAAAGAGCTAGATTTAAAAATAGATATGAGACAATTTTTAGACATTTTAGCTATTGCTATCATCGCAGATATTATGCCACTCATAGACATTAACCGTACACTTGTTAAAGAGGGTCTTAAGCTCATGATGCACTCAAATCGCCCCTCCTCCATCATCATAAGAGATTTTCTAAACAAAAGCTCCATCTCTAGTGAGGATATAGCTTTTAGCATAGCACCTCGCATAAACTCTGCTGGAAGACTCGAAGATGCTTCTATGGCCTTAGAATTTTTCTGTGCAACAGATACGAACAAAGCCTACAAACAATTTGAACTCCTAAGTAAACTCAATGAACTTAGAAAAGAGACAGAAGCTCAGGCTACAAAAGAGGCCATCGGGCAAGTAAACCCTCATGATAAGGTTATCGTAGTGGCAGATGAAGATTGGCACGAGGGAGTGGTAGGCATCGTTGCTGCACGACTTGTTGAGCGATTTGGTGTCCCAGCTATCGTTTTCAATGTAAAAAATGGTATCGCCAAAGGGAGTGCGAGAAGCATAGGTGAGGTTAATATCTATGAGCTTATCAAGGAAAATTCCTCCTGTTTGGACAAGTTTGGTGGGCATAAGATGGCAGCTGGTTTAGCTCTTGATGCTCTCAAACTCCAAGAGTTTAGTAAAGCTGTAAATAAAAGTGCTGATGCTCTCGATGCAAAAGATTTTTTACCTAAAGATGAAGTGATGGGCATCTTAGAAACAGATGCTATTGATCTTGAACTCCTAAACATTTTAGAGCGTTTTGAGCCTTATGGCGAAGCCAATATTCGACCATCTTTTTTAATACAAGATGCCCAAATCCTTGAGATAAAAACTTTTGCAAAAGAGAAAAACCATTGCAAAATCATAGTGCGTCAAAATCAACATGAGAGAAAGACCCTTGAACTCATCCTCTTCAAACAAGTCTTAGAGATGCCCCAAGATAAAAAGCTTAACTGCTCTTACAGTGTCAATAAAAATGAGTGGAATAACAATGTCAATATCCAATTGCTTATTAAAAAAATATATCAATAAAAGCATCTCTTTTAACCAAAATTATGCAATAGGGATTTCCGATGGGTAAAGTTTATGAGTGTGTAAAAGCAAGATCGCTTCTCACTTCGCTTCAAGTTCTCAAGAACAAAGATATCGCTTTTGCCACTAAACTTCATGGTGTTAAAATCTACTCCTCTGATGAGTGCAGCATAAAACTCAACTTTGCAAATGGATATTTAAACTCCTCTACTACAGCTATATGTTTCAACAACGATGGCTCTTTCTTAGCCTTTGCAAATGACAGTCTTATATATATTGTCAATCTACTCACAAAAGATATCATAAAAACCATCAATACTCAAAATGAATTTATCCAACTTTTATCTTTTGACGATACAACTACACACCTCATCGCTGGAACTAAAAATGGCAGAGTCCTCCACTATAGGATTGAAGGTTTATCGCTCCTTTGTCGGCTTTGTTCCTTTCCTTACAAGCGAGATAAAAACAGCGTTATAAGACAAAATTTTGTTAGTGCCATTGTCTTTAGGGGAACCAAACTTGCAGTTACTGGTTATGGTGGAACTATACAGGTGATAGATATCTATTCCCGTGCAAATACCATTGTTTTAGAAAATGGAAAATCACGCACAGATGCCCTATGCTTTTTAGATGAGCATACGCTTATAAGTGGAAATGTAGATGGTGTTTTATGCCTCTTTAACTTAAAAGAAAAAAAACTCATCCATCAACTAGACACACCCCTCAGCAAAATCAAGCAGATAAGCCTCCTCCACAATCCTCATTATGCGATGCTATGTTCATACACCAACTACCTCTCCATCATTGATCTAAGAAGTTTTAAACTTATCCATGAGAACTATATTGAATTTGATGATACCATCACACATATAGCAACTCTTGATGAAGAGACACTCCTAGTAAGTTTAAAAAATGGACAAATCAATAAAGTGATTTTACCTAACCAAAAAAAGCTTAGTTCCCTCATCCTTCATAATTCACTTGAAAAAGCATTTTTACTCACCCAAGATGAGCCGATGCTTCAAGATACACAAGAATACACCAGATTGACTTCGCTCTATACCCATCTCTACAATGAAGCAACTCAAGCACTTATCAACCAAAATATATCTTTAGCTACACAACTTTTACAACCATTTAGTAATCTAAAATCAAAGAAAAAAGAGATAAATCTTTTATTTATCGCATTTAAACACTACGATAAACTAAAAATATTTTTTTTAGAAAAAAAACATACTTTGGCCTATGCAATCTGTGCTAAATATCCTGAGCTAGAAAATACCCCTATCTATAGAAAAATGGAAGAGGTCTTTAAAGAAGTTTTTCAAAATGCACAAAGACAAATCATACTCGACAAGATAAACAATGCAAAAGCATTCCTCTCCCCTTATATAACCATACCCGCAAAAAGAAATTCCATAGAGCTTCTTCTCAAACAAAACAAAGAGTTTCTTCAGTTTATCATAGCGGTTGACAAGAAAGAGTATGCAACGGCTTATGCTCTTGTAGAAAAAAACAAATACCTCCAAAATGTCCCAAGCTACAGTATCCTTACAAATACTTTTGAAAAATATATAGAGAATATCAAAAAGAGCATTAAAGAGGGCAATACTAAAAAAGCTTCTCAAACAATAAAACTTCTCCAAGAGATAGTGCATCTAAAGTCACAAACAAGGATATTTCGTAGTGAGATAAAACATCTCAAAGAGTTACAAAATCATTATGAAAATAATGATTTTAAATCTTGTTTTGATACTTTAGATACTTATCCACATCTAAATAATACCCAGCTTGGAACTCTCTTAAACAAGCATTGGCACAAACTCATTTCAAGTTGTGAAAAAGATGCACTCAAAGGTGATGTAAACAAGATCAAAGATACCCTTGGGGAGCTGATATTTTTAGATGCTAGGCTACAAAAGATAGGGGATCTGTTTCGTGTAGCTTACCATATACGCATCAAAACATACATCCTTAAAAAGTCCTATAGCTCCGCTGAAAAAACAATCTATGCTTACATAGATACTTTTGGTATAGATAGTGAACTATACACACTCATGCAAAGATTTGAAAAAACAACTAAGAAAAAACTTGCTCTTACACCGACAGATTCTCAGAGAGTAGCACGCGATAACTGGACACGCTCTGGTCTTATTGCTATAAAATAAAAATTAAGATATGATTAAGCAGTTTTTTTGGAGTTTATTATGAGTAAGATAGTTTTAATAACGGGAGCTAGTTCAGGTATGGGGTTAGCTACAAGTAAATATTTAGCAGATAATAACTTTATAGTCTATGCAACCTCAAGAGACATTAACAAACTTTCAAACTTAAACAATAGCAATATCATCCCTTTATCTATGGATATTACCTCACAAGAAAGTATAAATAGAGCACTAGATATTATTTACAATAAGCACAAAAGAGTTGATGTTCTTATAAACAATGCAGGTTATGGGCTTGTATCAACTATAGAGGATATGGATGAAGATGAGATGCTAAGTCAATACAATGTAAATGTATTTGGTCTGCTTCGTGTATGTAAGGCTACGATAGGGATAATGCGTAAACAAAATAGTGGTGTCATTATAAATATATCTTCATTCTTAGGCAAAATCGGACTACCGCTCTTAACTCTTTACAACTCATCAAAATATGCAGTAGAGGGGATTACTGATTCTCTTCGTCATGAGTTAAAGGATTTTAATATACGAGTTCATTCGGTCTTACCAGGTTTTTTTGATACACAGTTTGCCAGAGATAATCTTATTACAAATTTACAAACTTTCGATAAAAACTCAGCTTACGCAAAACTTGTTTCAAACTTAGCACCCGCTATCGTCAAGCAGATAAATAATGGCAATGATGCACAAGAGGTTGCTTTAATGATTTTAGAGATTATAAACAATGATAAGTTTGTAGCCCGTGCTACTGTTGGAGATAAAGCTAAAAAGTTTTTACCTATGAGAAAAGAGTTGAGTGATGAAGATTTTGAGCGAAGAGTTCGCCAATACTACAATATATAGTTAAAAAAATGGATAGTTTCTTTTTTAACATAACTGATACCTCTTACAAAGTTACATATTTATATAATCATAAAAATGAGTTTATAAAAAGGGTAGATATATCTAACGGCATAGTGTTTTTTAATATATTTCTTGAATCAAATACAGAAAAAAAATTTCACATCAACAATCTTGACAGGATGGTTGTGATACCTGTGATAAAAAAAGGTTCATTGAGTTTAAAAGACAACATAGAAGCAAAAGTATTTGAAGTAAAAGAGAATACGATAAATATTTTCACCTCCTCAAGACAAGATTTATCAATAAGTATATCAAAGTCACAAAAGAATGAGATGTTTGTTCTATTTATAGCTGACTTTGTTTTAAAACGCTATCTAAGTTCAAATCAAAATGAAATTATAGACTTTTTATATCAAAATATTCAAGATGAGGTTTCGTGTGAATTAATAGATGCTAAACCAATCGATGCACTTAGTCTGTATATAATTGATAAAATTTTAGGTTCAAAAAGTGATGATTTGATGGCTAGTATCAAGTGTGAGCATAATATCTTGGAGTTTATGATTCATAGATTTAACTTAGTAGATATGCTTGATGAAGAGCTAGATGATGATGAAATTTGCATCTCCCGTTCTGCCAAAGATATTTTACTTCGTTCCTATATAAATCCACCATCAATTGGAACATTAGCCCATCTTTGTGCTACAAATGAAACGAAGTTAAAAAAAATATTTAAAAAAGTTTATAACACTACCATATATGGATACATTCAAAAACTTCGTCTTGAAAAAGCCAACTTGCTTTTAAAAGAACAATATCTAAACATAGGACAAATAGCTAAAGAAGTAGGTTACAAACACCAAGGGCATTTTTCAAAATTGTTTTTTGAAAATTTTGGTGTCTATCCAAAAGATTTATTAAAAAAATAATCCCTCTAGTGCTAAAATAAAAATCTTCTTTTGCTAAAAAAGTATTGAGCTTTTTTTTTAATTTATATATACTTTGCTTAATTTGAAAAATATTCTATCTTTTTAAAAGGGATAACTGTGAAATTTTTTATCAGTTTTTTTATCTTTATAGTGTTTCTAATATTTACAGTCTCGAAGTTACTGCCTACTAAAGAGAAACCCACCTATACGGATGATGCTCTTCGTCAAGCAGCACTTTCTAGAAATATGTCAGCAACTCCAGCTACTTATGATGCACTTTTAAAACTTGTTGATACTCCCGACAACAGACTCTTTAAAGAGAAGATAGACTTAGGTAAAGAGCTCTATTTTGATACCATTTTATCTCAGGACAAAAAGATAAGCTGTGCAACTTGCCATGTTTTGAGTAAAGATACAAAAGATAAAACCATATTTTTCAAAGCACTCACAAACAAAACGAACACTAAAACCGACTGTGTCGTATGCCATCTCTCTGATGAGAGTGGTGTAGATAGGTTTGAGCACTCTGTAGGCTATAATGGAGTTTCAAATCCACACCTCCTCAATACACTTACTGTACTCAATGCTGGTTTAGCAAAATATAACACTTGGGATGGGCATATCAAAGGGATAGAGCATCAAGTGGGAAGTTCCATCACAGACCCAACCCAGATGCATCTCTCACAAAATGAGGCTATAAAAAGACTCAAACAAGATGAAGGGTATCTTAAAAAATTTCAATATGTCTTTGGTGAAGTTACCTTTGCTAACATCGAAAAAGCTATCGGTGCGTATCTTAAAACACTTGTAACTCGAGGGGCATACGATAGATTTTTAGATGGTGATAACAACGCTATGAACACTCAAGCAAAAAAAGGTTTAACCCATTTTCTAAACTTTGGCTGCAAAGGTTGCCATACAGGTGTCACCGTAGGTGGACAAAGCATCCAAAAGTTTCCACTTCGTGATTATAACAGTGTTGTCAATGTTACTAACTCTTTCAACGAGATCCAAAAAGGTCGAGAGGTAAGTGACTTCGACTTCAATGCCAAAATGTATCATCCATTTCCATTTCCAAACAAAGGCGGCTTTATGGGAAAAGATGGAGAGCGACTTTTCCGCGTACCGATGCTTCGCAATGTCACAAAAACCTCCCCCTATTTTCACAATGGTGGCATAGCCAAACTCCGAGAAGCTGTATTTCTCATGGGGAAACATCAGCTTGGGATGCACTTTACAAACAAACAGCTAGATGAGATAGTAGAGTTTTTAAAAACACTTGAGGGTGAGATAGTTGATTACAACATACCGAACAAAAAGGATGCACTATGAAAAATGCAACTATGAAGATTCTTATACTGTTTATGTTTATCAGTGGCATTTTTCAATGGAGTATTTTCAACATCGACTGGGAATATTTTAGGATGATTCAAGCACTACACATAGTGAGTTCAGCTCTCATAGCTATCTTTTTACTTATCCCTTATGTTAACAAACATACTTACGAATACATGATAGTAAAAAAAGCAAAAAGTGCCAGTGGCATCCTCCTTGGT
>JALUXP010000125.1 GCA_027013295.1 Sulfurimonas sp. | reverse complement strand
AATCTTAAAAAAGTCTTTTTGATTCATGGTGAAAAAGAGGTTCAAAAGGTTTTTAAAGAGGTACTCAAAGAGAAAATGAACCTTGATGCACACATCGTTAAATATGGTGAGCAGATAGATTTATAAAAGTTCTTGAAACTTCTTTGTAATCTCTTCTGCTTGGACTAAACCCTCTAAAAATATCTCTCCATTGAGTGTGAGAGTAGGGTCTTTTATGATACCTGCCTCTAAAGCTTTTTTTGTACTATGTTCATAGCAAAAAGCTACTCTTAAAGGGAGATGTTTGATGGCACAGCTAAGTCGTTTTGAAAACTTAGCAGTTAAAACCCTATCGCCATAGAGAACTGCATCATAAAATATAAACTCCTTATGTTCTTTGTTTAAAATCTCTCCATTGCTCATCTCATGACATATGTCTTGCATCTAAACTCCTCATAGCGATTGTTTACTTTGTCTCTACTTTACGAGAAAAATATGCCTCTGGATGATTACAGACAGGACATTTTGCAGGTGCTTTTTTCCCATAATGAACATGACCACATACCTCACAAATCCAAACCTCTTCCTCTTCACTTGCAAACTCATGCCCAGAACTCAAACGAGCCAAAAGTTCTTTGTACATATTTTCATGTTCAACTTCCACTTTTGCGATGTTTTTGAAAAGACGCGCTGCTTCACCATGCCCTTCCTCTTTTGCAATAACAGCAAAATCTGGATACATCGTTAAGTTTTCATAACTCTCTCCTGCAATAGCATCTTTAAGGTTGGCAATAGTATCACCCCATGAATCTTCAGAGTTGTTTTTCATGCGGTTATGTAAGGAAAGTTCTAGTTTTGCGTGTTGTTTTTCATTGTCAGCGGCACGCTGAAAATGTGCAGCAATATCTCTGTAACCCTCTTTCTGAGCTACTTTTGCGTAGTAATCGTACTTGTTACGAGCTTGAGACTCCCCTGCAAAGGCTTTGAGTAGGTTGACAAGTGTTAAATCAATAGTTGTTTTTTGCATCTCCTCCCCACAGCAACTTAGTGTTCCACCACCAACCTCTTGCACTTCAACAACATTGCCACATACTTTACATTTGTAACTTTCATATTTTCTCATTTTATATCCTTTTTCTTATTTCTACCAATTAAACGCCACTTTTACAGCGAAGTATCTCTGTGCTTTTCATGTTTTCTAGTTTTTTCAAAACATGCTCAAGCTCTTGTAATGCATCATCATACTCTTTTTGTACTTTCTCTTTTTGCTTTTGTACTTTTTGGATTTGATGATCCAACTCTTCCATAGGAATAGCACATTTTTTTGCTAAATTATTCTCTTTTTCAAGGGACCAGTCAATTATTTTTTTTATAAAATTATTCATTCTTTCTCCATTTTTTTTAATGTAAAATAAGTATAGCAGATATTTGTTACTAATAAGTGCCTCTCCATAAATAACCCCAACTTCAGAGATTTAAAAAGAGGCACTTATCTCTTTATCCAAAAATTATTCCAGCAAAAATACCAAAAAAGAGTGTACCTGTTGCTAAAATAGCTTGTGAAGTTAGTGGTAAGTGTAACTCTACTAATCTAGTTTTAAAACTTCCCTCATCAAAATACATACTTTTAATAATCCAAGCATAGTACCCAACTGAGAGTGCCGAGTTAAGAAGTGCAATAAGCACTAACCACCAAAGCCCAGCATCTACACCTGCATAAAAAACTACTGCTTTTGCTAAGAAACCCGCAAGAAGTGGGATACCTGCGAGTGAGAATAGCTGTAGGGTGAAGAAAAAGGAGAGGATAGGGTTCTGTGATGCAAACCCTTTTAGCTCATCAAGTGTCTCAATGTTATACTCTTTTTTCATGCTATCAAGTGCCAAAAATGCACCACTCTGCATAAAGATATAGGCTATTGCCATATATAAAATCCCTTCATCTGCATAACTACTCTTTACTGCCACAAAGGCGATAAGCATATATCCTGCATGAGCTATGGAGGAGTAGGAGAGTATTCGTGCAATATTTTTTGTAAAGAGTGCTAAGAAATTTCCTAGGGACATCGTAATGATGGCAAGAGTAGCAAGAAGTGGCATGCTTAGTGTGATATGCTCTGCTAAAAAAGGTGCAAAGATTTTAAATATCGCTAAGGTTGCAACTGTTTTTGCTACACCACTTAGGATGGCTGCATGGGAGTGGCGAACGAGAGCATAAGTGTCTATTGCCCAGCCGTGAAAAGGTACGATAGTAAGTTTGTAAAAAAGTCCTGCAAGCATAAGAGACACACCTATGCCCATAAAAAGTGAACTTTGAGTTGAGAGTGGTGCAAGAAGCATACCTCCACCCATAAGATAAAATGCAACTCCAAGAAGAACGATACCTGTTGCCATACTTCCAGCGATAAACATCTTCACAGCTCCCTCTGCTTGATCTTTTGTCTTGATGTAACTTACAAGAACTACGGAGATAATGCTTAAAGCTTCAAAACTAAGAATAAAACTGATAAGAGTATTACTTCGCAGGAGTAAAACCGATGCAGACCCTAAAAAGAGTGTTTGAGTGATAGTGATATCTTCACTCTCATGTAAGATAATCGTAAAAAGAACCACCTCTAAAACAAGCTCAAAAAGTTGTATCTGCTCATTTGTGCCAAAGCCTATAAGAGGTACTACCGTGCCACTAAATGTTGCATAGCCTGCACCAAGGAGAGCGACTAAAGAGAGAGGTTTGAGTAAGTAACTTCTATGAAAAAAGAGACTCACAAGTGCCATAGCAAAAAGGATAGTGAATGCACTTATCATAAAGCACCTCCTAGAGATGAGAACTGCACAAAGGCAGGGTTAATATACTCAAAGAGTAGATTTGGGAAGAGTCCAAAAAGGATGATAAAGAGTGCGAAAACAGTGAGTGCAAAAAATTCAAATAGATTCATAGAAAAGTCAGTTTTTCGTACCATTTCACTCATCTCTCCATAGATAACTCGTCGAAGTGTCCAGATGATATATCCAGCTCCTAGCATAGAGCCAAGAGCCACGATAGCCATCCATAAACCAAAACTTTTTATACTACTAAGAAGTATACTAAGCTCCCCAACAAATCCCATAGTCCCTGGAAGTCCTAATGCTCCAAGTCCAGCTAAAACAAAGATAGCAGAGATATAAGGGGCTTTTTGCATAATGCCACCCATGTTTTTCATCTCCCATGAGCCAGTTTTATGGTGAAAAAATCCTGCAATTAAAAAAAGAGGGGCAATAATAAACGCATGCCCTATCATCTCATAGAGTGTAGCACTTAGCCCCGTATAACTTAGTGTTGACATAGCGATAGCTATAAGACCCATATGTGAAATAGAGCTGTAGGCTACCATCTTCTTAAGATGAGTTTCATAAATAGCCATCAACCCTGCATAAAAGAGGGTGATAAGTCCTAGTGCTAAAAGCACCCAAGCATACTTTTGTGAAGTTTCAGGCAGAAGTAGAAGCACCATTCTTATCATCGCATAAGCTCCCATCTTCAAAAGTACCCCTGCAAGTAAAACAGAGATAGGTGCAGGTGCTTGTACATGGGCATCTGGTAGCCATGTGTGAAATGGAAAGAGTGGCATCTTTACAGAAAAACCTACAAAAAGTAACCACCATATAAGCACAGGGGAGAGAAGTATTCCCTCTTTTACCAGTGTCATATCGAAAGTGCCAGCCTCCTTATGAATAAGAAAAAATGCAAGGAGTATAAGCATAGAAGCGACATGTGTATAGAGAAAAAACTTTATTGCAGCATAGATGCGTCTCTCTGCTCCCCAGATACCTATAAGAAAGTACATTGGTATAAGTGTAAGTTCCCAAAAGATGAAGAACCATAGAAGGTTCGTACTCATGAAAACACCAAAGATAGCCCCACTAAAAAAGATAAGCAAAGAGTAATAGAGTGCTTGATTTTTCATACTCCAACTTGAGAGTGCTACTAAAAGCAAAAGTACAGAAGTAAGAGTAAGCATGATAGTGCTAAGCATATCGACTTTGAGAGTAAGGAAAAAATCAAACTGAGGGACGGCTAAAAATGTTCCTAAGTCCAAATACCCACTACTAGGAAGTTCGCTAAAAAGGTGTAAGCTAAAGAGTAACATAGCGGTAAAAAGTGCTAATGCTACAAATTTACTCACACTACTCTCTTTACGAAAGAAAAGAGCCGTGAGAATCGCTATGACAAAGGGAGAAAATATAAATCCTAAGGCACTCACCTAGCACCCCCTACGAAAAGTATCACGAGTAAAAGAAGTACCCCAAAAGCCATTGTTCCTGAGTTGTCACTTGCATAGCCTGTATGGAGTTTCGCAAAGAGTGCTTTGAGTCTCTTGGCAATGCTAACAGTAGCGTTTACTGTCGCATCGATTATATATGTATCTATCCAGTTCATAGCCTTAGCAAAGCCACCGACAACTACCTCTCTTGCAAAATAGTGGATAAAAAACTCTATAAAGTAGCCATTAAAAAGCACTTTATGTAGAGAACGCATAAGTGGTTGGGCAGCTATCTTTTTTGTCAAATCAAGTCGCTTGACAAAGTAGTAGTAAACGATAAGCCCTAAAAGAGAGATACTACTCATAAGCCCTATGAAAAGTCCTGAAATATGCTCCTCTTTTGGTACACTACCACTTACTAATTCTGCAATATCCCCTTGAAAAAATCCCATGACAAGTGTTGCTACTCCTAAGATACCAAGAGGGAGAGTTATCCAAAAAAATGAGGGTTTTGTGGTTTTTTCAAAGAGTTCTTTGTCTCTTGGTTCACCAGCAAAGGTAAGAAACCAAAGTCGCCCAATGTAAGCGATGGAGAGAATCCCTGAGATAAGTGTGAGCGAAGAGATAAGCCCATCTGTTTGTGGGTTTGTAAGGGTTGCTATGATGATGGCATCTTTTGAGTAAAAACCACTAAAAGGGGGAATACCACTTAGGCTTAATGCTCCAAGCCCCATAAAAAGAGCGACAAGGGGCATCTTCGCTTTAAGACCACCAAAACGCCACATATCTTTTAGATGAGCTGCTGACATGATGATAGCACCAGCCCCTAAAAAGAGAAGAGCTTTAAAAACAGCATGATTGACTAAGTGCGTCATACCAGCGGCTAAACTTCCTGCACCTAAACCGATAAACGCCAAGGAGAGGTGAGACATAGTCGAGTAGGCAAGGACTTTTTTTAGCTCACTCTGCACAAGAGCAGAAGTAGCCCCGATAAACGCAGAGATAGCACCAAATGCAGCCACAACTATGAGTGCTTCAGCAGCTACATAGAAGTCAAAAAGGCGTGCTACTATGTAGATACCACTGTTTACCATCGTTGCACCGTGGATGAGTGCTGAGACTGTAGTAGGTCCTTCCATTGCTCGCATAAGCCAAGGAAAAAGTGGAAACTGCCCAGATTTTCCAATAGCTGCTATAAAGATAAAAACAGCGATAAGGTACATCATATTTTGCTCTATCTTGCCAGTAGTTGCTAACTCATTGAGATGTACTAAATCAAGTGAACCTGTAAGATAAAAAAGAAGACCAATAGACGCAAAGAGGAAAATATCTCCAAATCTTGTAAACAAAAAGGCACTTACACCTGCATCAGCAGGAGCACTTTGTTCATGCCAAAAAGAGATAAGCAAGTAAGAGGCAAGCCCCATAAACTCCCAACCACTAAAGAGTGAAATCATATCTTTTGCACTGACAAGCAGAATCATCCCACCGATAAAGAAAAGTACTTTTGCATAGTATCTCGGCTGATGAGGATCTTCTTTCATGTAGTCATGTGCAAAATG
>JALUXP010000124.1 GCA_027013295.1 Sulfurimonas sp. | reverse complement strand
AAAGTTACAAAAAAAAGTTTTTTTTGGGTATTTAAAGGAATTTAAATGCTCATAGCAGGTCTAGGTAACCCTGGGTCTAGTTATGAATCGACCCGCCATAACATAGGTTTTATGGTGGTGGATGCTCTTATTAAGCGTCAAAATGCTACGAAACTTTCCTCTTCAAATTTTGAAGGTGATCTCTACAAATTTCAAAATCATTATCTATTAAAACCCTTGACATTTATGAACTTATCTGGTAATTCTATATTTAAAGTAAAAAATTTTTATAAGATAGATGAAGTTGTTGTAATACATGATGATTTAGATTTGCCTTTTGGGACACTTCGTTTTAAAAAAGGTGGTGGAGATGGTGGGCATAATGGTCTTAAATCTACTGATTTTAAAATCACTAAGGAGTATGTGAGGGTACGCATGGGTATAGGAAAGCCAGAACATAAAGGGGAAGTAACCTCGTATGTTTTAGGTAGATTTAATCCAAAAGAACAAGAGCATCTTAATGAGTGGATAGATCAAGCGTGTGCATCTATAGAGTTTTTATTGGAAAATTCACTTGATGATGTGAGTTCTCTTCACACAATTAAAAAATTTCAGTTAAAATAACAGTTATGTTAGCCTATAAATATATCATTACCCATTTTTTAAAATACTTTTTTATTATACTTTTAGCTTTAATGCTTTTTTCAGTAGGTTTTGAATACTCATCTATGGTTGGTGAGATAACTCTTCCTGCAAACTTACTCCTTATATTTTTAGTCTATAAAGCATTTTTTTCGATAGATATGCTTCTGCCCATCTCTTTAGTTTTCGCTATGATCTCAACAAAAATATTTTTGATACGATCAAATGCTTTAGTCTCCTTTTATTCGTTAGGTTATTCAAAAGCAGATATATTAAAGCCTTTTATCTACATCTCAGTGAGTATAATTTTTGTTTTTATTGCTTTTCATGCTAGTGCTAGTTTTGCCCGTTCTAATGAGTTTGCAAACAATATTAAAAGTAATGCTGAATATCTTAGTCCTTCAAGAAATCTTTTTTTCTCCTATAAAGATAAGTTTATCTATTTTGCGAAAATGCTTCCTTTGCAACAAAGAGCAGAAGGTGTTCGTGTATTTAAGGCAAACAATGGTTCTCTCAAAGAGGTAGTTGTAGCAAAGATGGCGCGTTATGAAGATGGATATTGGCATATAAAAAATGCAGATATATTGAGAAAACCACAAGATATTTCTTTTGATTCAAAAGGGATAACTATCTTATCTCACCAAGATTTAAAACTACTATACGGTTTTAGGCCTAAAATGTTAGATAGGGTGTATGAAGGTAAGGTAAACTTTACCATTCAAGATGCTTTTGAAGCATTGTTCGTTTTAAAAGATGAAAATATAAATATTGACTCCATTAAAGGTGCTTTATATAAGATTTTTATCTATCCTTTCTTTGCCCCTTTGCTTGTAGTGATTATCTTCTTTTTTGTTCCTATCAGTGCAAGAAATATAAATATCTCTTTGTTTAGCTTTGGAGCAATCTTATCAACCTTACTACTTTGGGGAATAATATTTATGCTTACAGAGTTTGTCCGAAATAGAGTTATCTCAAGTGAGGTAGGGATAATCTTACCTATAATCATTTTATTTTTAGTTGCTTTGAGACAATGGAGAAAGTACCGTTTAACAACCTAACGAATTTATAAGCACATTTTGGGTAAAATTACTTAATTTTATTTATGGATTATTATTATGGATTTTAAAGCATTAGCAACCGAGTACAAAACACCTCTTTATGTATATGACTTAGATTATATGTCACAACAGTATGAAAAACTTAAACTTGCTTTTAAGGGGCGTAAGAGCATCTTGGCTTATGCAGTGAAAGCAAATTCTAACTTAAGTGTTATTCAACATTTTGCCCAGTTAGGAAGTGGAGCGGACTGTGTATCAATAGGTGAAGTTAGACGAGCACTTCTTGGGGGTATAGCACCATACAAAATCCTTTTTTCTGGTGTTGGTAAAAGTGATGATGAGATTCGTGAAGCGATCGAAGCAGATATCCTTTATATCAATGTTGAGAGTGAAGCCGAATTAAATCGAGTAGAGTTTATTGCAAGAGAGTTGAGAAAAATCTCCCGTATTAGTGTTCGAGTCAATCCAAATATTGATCCAAAAACTCATCCCTACATCTCAACAGGACTTCATGACAATAAATTTGGTGTAGATATAAATAGTGCAAAAAGAATGTATATAAAAGCAAAGAACTCTGATGCTCTTGACCCAGTAGGCATCCATTTTCATATAGGAAGTCAGCTTACAGAACTTAAGCCTATCTATGAAGCGAGTGAGATTGTTGCAGATATGGTGCGTTCATTAGAGGCTATAGATATTAAACTGAAGTTTTTTGATATTGGTGGAGGACTTGGAGTAGAATATGATGGTGAGACTACCATAGAGCCTTATGACTATGCACAAGCAATTCTAGCTACACTTAAAGGTTTAGATATAACTGTCATTTGTGAACCTGGGAGATTTTTAACTGCAAATGCAGGTTATTTTCTCACAAAAGTGTTGTATGAAAAACAAAATGCAGAGAAAAGATTTACAATTGTCGATGGTGCTATGAATGATCTTCTTCGCCCAAGTTTATATAATGCTTATCACAAGATAGAACCCATCACAGAGGTCACAGGTGAGACTTCTAAAGCTGATGTTGTTGGTCCAGTATGTGAGAGTGGAGATTTTCTTGCCAAAGATTGTGAGTTGCCAGTTTTAGAGCATAATGATCTTCTTGTAGTCCATAGTGCAGGGGCTTATGGCTTTGGTATGGGAAGCAACTATAACACTCGTGGACGAAGTGCAGAGGTAGCTGTAAGTAATGGAAAATCAAGACTTATCCGAAAGCGTGAAAGGTTTGAAGACTTGATAGCATTAGAAAAAGAGTTTTTGATTTAGATGCACTACTTCATAGATGTTCAAGGTACTTTGATAAGCGATATTGATAAAAGCCCGTTAGTAGGTAGCATAGAGTTTATCGACCTGCTTAATGAAAACAAAATCCCTTATATGATAGTTACAAATAACACAAAAAAAGATTCTCATACTTTTTATGAGTATCTCCAATCGATTGGTTTTAGGTTTGCATTTGAAAATTATCTTGATCCTTTAATGCTTCTAAAATCTCGGGTAAGTAAAGATGCTGTTGCTGCCTATGGAGCAGAAGAGTTTTTAGCTACTTTGCAAAAGATGGATTATACTCTTGATTATGAAAATCCAAAGACGGTTTTAGTTGCAACTAAAGAAGACTTTAGTGCAGATGAATATGCACAGATGATAGATTTTTTATTGGCAGGGGCATCATTAGTAGGTATGCATGAAACTTCTATCTATGCAAAAAACAATAAAAGATACCCTGGTGTTGGAGCAATATTAAAGCTACTGGAGTTCGCAACAAGTGTGACTTATGAAGTAGTGGGTAAACCTAGTCTTTCTTTTTATGAAGAGGCTTTAATGCATCTGAAAAAGCAAGATTTACAAGCAGATTTTAGAGATATTACTATGATAAGCGATGATGTTAAAGGTGATTTGGGTGGAGCTAAAGAGCTTGGGATGAAAACTTATTTTGTTACAAGTGGAAAGTATAAAAGTGCTGATGAGATAGTACCATTACTAAGCGATGCTCTTAAGCCAGATGCAGTATTTTCTGGAATGCAAGATATTTTGGATAAGGAGTTAATATGATGGAAACCTTAGATGAGTGCAGAATAGCTATTGATCTGATAGATGATGATATTTTAGACCTTTTAAATAAGCGAATGAAAGTGGTAGAGAGGGTTGGTGAGATTAAAAATGAAACAGGTGGTGCAATCTATAGACCAGAGAGAGAAAAAGCGATTATTGAGCGTCTTTGTGCTAAAAACAAAAAAGACACTGGTCTTTTAAATGACGATGCCATAGAGGCATTATTTTTAGAGTTGTTTGCAGTCTCTCGTAACCTAGAACTTCCAGAACGCATAGCCTACTTAGGACCAGAGGGAAGTTTTACGCATCAAGCTGCGGAGAGCCGTTTTGGTGCTATGAGTGATTATCTATCATTGAGTTCGATTGATAGTGTTTTTAAAACTCTTGAAGCTAAACGGGCAAAATTTGGTGTAGTACCCATCGAAAATTCTCGTGATGGGATAGTTGGAGAGACACTTGACCTGCTTGCTAAAAGTTCCATGAAGATAGTGGCTGAACTCTATATGCCTATTCACATGTCCTTTGCAACGCAGTCAAGAGATTTAAACGGTATTAAAAAAATCTATTCTAAAGATAAAGGCTTTGGACAGTGTCGAGAATTTTTAAGTGAGCATGGTTTACATGATGCAGAGTTGATCCCTGTAGAGTCAACAGCCAAAGCTGCAATTCTTGCAAGTCAAGAGGAGGATTCAGCAGCGATATGTTCACACATTGCAGCGAAGCTTTATGGAGTGCCTATCATGTTCAATGATATTGAAGATGAGATAGGGAGTTCTACTCGTTTTATCATACTTAGTGATTTTGAAAATGCTATTAGTGGTGAGGATAAAACATCTATTTTTGTGCAGTTAAAAGATACTCTCAAAGCTGGAGCTCTTGTAGAATTTCTACAAGATTTTGATGAGGCAAATATCAATCTTTCTAAAATCGAGTCCCGTCCATCAAAAACACAGGGTGGTTTTGGTTACTGGTTTTTCATAGATTTTTATGGGCATATACAAGAGCAAAATATTCAAAAAGTAATCTCTAAACATAAAGATGAAATCACTTGGCTCGGATCTTATCTTAAAGGTGAAACAAGTGCAATTTAATAAAAAATTAGAAAAGATCAAAACCTATGAAGCTGGTAAGCCTATAGAGTTAGTTGTAAGGGAATTTGGGATTGAACCCCAAGAGATTGTTAAACTAGCTTCAAATGAAAACCCATTAGGTTGTTCAACAAAAGTACAAGAAGCAGTCTCAAAAATCATTTCAAAGATGTCAATGTATCCAGATGATAGTATGACAAAGCTCAAAGATGCACTTGCAACTCGTTATGATGTTGGCACTCAGAACCTAATCATAGGGGCTGGTAGTGATCAAGTTATAGAGTTTCTTATCCATGCAAAAGTGCAAGAGAATGCTAAGGTGCTTACCAACAGTGTAACCTTTGCAATGTATGAGATATATGCTGCACATGTTGGGGCACAGATGGTTAAAACCACTTCAATGGAGCATGATTTAGAGGAGTTTTATGAACTGTATAAAAAAGAAAATCCCTCTGTTATCTTTATCTGTACCCCCAACAATCCAACCGGAGATGCTCTTGATGCTAAAGAGATAAAAAACTTTCTTAAAAAGATAGATAATAATACTTTAGTTGTTATAGATGGTGCTTACATGGAGTATGCTCAAGCTAAAGATACAAACAAAGAGGTCAAACCAAAAGAACTTATAGCAGAATTTGATAATGTGATTTACTTGGGTACTTTCTCAAAAGCTTACGGACTCGGTGGTATGCGTGTAGGTTATGGAATCTCTAGTGCATCTATTATCAAAGAACTTTATAAACTTCGTCCACCATTTAATATCACAACACTTTCACTTGAAGCGGCAAGTGTAGCCTTAGAAGATGAAGAATTTGTACAAAAAAGTATAAAACTGAATTTTGATGAGATGAAACGCTATGAGGATTTTGCAAAAGAGCAAAAAATAGATATAATAAACAGCTATACAAATTTTGTTACTTTTTGCTTTAATGATAACCAAAATTCAACTAGCATAGCGGATTCTCTTTTAAAATCAGGGATGATTGTACGAGATCTTGCTGGATATGGCATGAATGCAATAAGAGTCACAGTGGGTACAAGCGTACAAAATGATATTTTTTTTGCACTTGTTGCTAAATATTTATAATCAATAAACGGGATTTAGATGGATTTTAAGGTACTTTTTTCACAACTTGTCGTTCTATACGCTAAGTTAACTAAAGAGCAAAAGATAATTATTGCTGCTGCCATAGTTGGTATTATTGGTTTTTTAATCTTTTTAGTGGTATATACAGCCAAAGACAAATCTTTAGAGCGTTACGAGGTGCTTTTTGAGTCGTTGAGCTCTTCAGATGCTTCTAAAGTTATAGAGCAGTTGGAAAAAGAGAATATCCCTTATAAATTAGAAGACAACAACATCATTAAAGTGCCAAAAGAGTTTGTCTATAAACAAAGAATAGCCATCGCTTCTTTAGGTATTCCAAAAGATTCCAATGGTGTTGGTTTTGAGCTTTTTGATACGCAAGAGTTTGGGGCTACATCTTTTGATCAAGATGTTAAATATCTTCGTGCCTTAGAGGGTGAACTTTCACGCACCATAGAAGCACTAGCTCCAATAGAAAGTGCAAGTGTTTCTTTGGCACTTCCAAAAGAATCTTTGTTTATAGAAAAAGCGATAGCCCCGACAGCTTCAGTGATGGTTAACATAGTTGATGGAAGACGCTTAAGTTCTCGGCAAATAAGAGGTATCAAAAACCTAATTTCTGCCTCAGTACCAAAACTTACACCTTCTAATGTTATGCTCGTTGATGGTGAGGGCGAAACCTTAGGCGATGAAAATGAGATGGCACAGATGGGTGAACTCTCTATTGTTCAGCAAAAATACAAATCAAAAGAAGAGAGAAAAAAACAAAAAAAGATTATTGAGGTAATCTCACCCTTTGTTGGTGGAAATAAAAAAGTGGTTGCTCAAGTCACTATTGAGTTTGATTTTTCTATTCAAAATTCAACTTCTGAGACATATGATCCTGAAAATGTAGTAAGAAGCGAACAGGTAAGTGAAGAAAAACGAGAAGGAACAACGCCTCCAAAAGTTGGTGGAGTCCCAGGAACGATAAGCAATATAGGTCCAGTTGAGGGGCTTAAGTCTAATAAGATCTCACAAAAATATGAGAAAAATACTGGGACAACAAATTATGAAGTTGGAAAAACTGTTTTAACAACTAAATCACAATTTGCAAGGGTTAAAAGGATTACCGCCGCAGTTTTAGTAGATGGTAAGTACAAAGAAAAGTTAGATGATAAGGGAGAACCTACTGGTGATTTAGAGTATGTACCTTTAGCAACAACAGACTTAGAAGCTTTAACCTCTTTAGTGAGTCGTTCCATAGGGATAGATGAGGCTAGAGGGGATGTTATAAGCGTAAAAAACCTACAGTTTAAGCGTGAATCAGGTATTGTTAAAGTGACTGGTATGGATAAATTTGTTGAGTTTTCTCAGATTTATTTAACACCATTTTCTGGTTTATTTCAATATATCTTTGTCCTTATCTTGCTCCTTATTCTTTACAAAAAAATTATCTCACCTTTCGCCGAGCGTATGCTTGAGGTTACTAAAGAGGAAGAGGAATTTGATAAACCAGAACTCTCTATCGAAGATGATGAAGAGGAAGACCTTGTTGAAAAAGTGCAACAGATGCGTAAAAAAGTTGAAGACCAACTTGGTGTTGGTGAAAACTTTAATGAAGATGAACTTAAATATGAGGTAATTCTTGAAAAAATAAGAACGATGGCTGAGGATAAACCAGAAGATATTGCTGCGTTGCTTCAAACACTTCTTACTGAAGAGCAGATTGTTTCTGAGATAAAGGGTAAATAATGAATTTAAATCAAGTGCAACAAGCAACTTTCGATGAGATGAGTATGGCTGAAAAGATTGCCATTCTCCTTTTGCAACTTGGTGAAGAGATTACCGCACAACTGTTTTCTAATATGAATATTGAGTCAATTACTGAGGTTTCAAAATATATTGCAAGTGATAGGACAGTAGATAAGGGTGTAGCAGGTGCAGTTCTTGAAGAGTTTCATGCTATCTTTCAGTCAGGTCAGTACCTTACCTCTGGTGGTATGGAATATGCAAGAGAGTTGCTTTATAGAACTCTTGGTCCTGAAGAAGCAAAAAAAATCTTAGATAAGTTATCTAAGTCTATGCAAGAATCTCAAAATTTTTCATACCTTTCAAAAATCAAGCCACAACAACTCTCAGACTTTATTGTCAATGAACATCCACAAACTGTTGCGCTTATACTTGCACATATGGATTCAACCGAAGCTGCTGATACTATCAGTTACTTTCCTGATGATTTGAGAAGTGAGATCTCTATGAGGATGGCAAAACTTGGAGATATATCCCCTTCAGTTATTAAAAGAGTATCTGCTGTGCTTGAATCAAAACTTGAGTCTCTTGCATCCTATAAAGTTGAAGTTGGTGGTCCTCGTGCAGTGGCTGACATCTTTAACCGTCTTGGTGCAAAAAGTTCTAAAGCGACACTTTCTCAGATTGAACAACAAGATGAAGAACTTGCTACTATGATCAAAGATATGATGTTCACTTTTGATGATATTGCAACACTCGATAAAAATGCTATCACTGAGATACTTAAGGTTGCGGATAAAAAAGAACTTATGCTTGCACTTAAATCGGCTCCAGAAGAGTTAAAAGAGAAATTCATGAGTGCTATGAGTGAGCGTGCTCAAGAAGCATTTACAGAAGAGATGCAGTTTATGGGTGCAGTAAAAATGAAAGATGTTGAAGGGGCTCAGAGAAAAATTGTTGAGTCAGTCAATAGCCTTGCTGAGACAGGTGCTATTCAAATGGGTTCAAGTGAAGAGATGGTGGACTAGGTTTTGGCAAAAGTTATTTCTCAAAAGAAACTTTCTAAACACAATACCGAAAAATATAATTTTAAAGTATTTGCGATAGGTGTTCAAAATGAGGTAAAAAAAAGTGTTTTTGAAACCTCTCGTGAAGATAATGAAAGTCTTGAAAGTCCACAAAAGATAGAAACAAAAGAGCCCTTATTGACAGGTGATCTTGATACAAGTGCTCTTTCTAAAGGCTCAAAAGATTCTCTCATAGAGTCTTTGCTAAAAAAAACTGATGAGATGAGTTCTAACTTTATTAAACTTCAAATGAGACTTGAAGAGATGAGTGATGAACATAAAAAAGAGTTAGAAAGTGTCAAAGAAAAATCATTAGCTGAGGGTATTGAAGCTGGTTTGCAAAAGGCAAAAGCCTCAACTCAAGAGAGTCTTGAAGCAGGGATTCATCAGTTTTCAACTTCTGTAACTACACTTGAAGCAAGTGCAGCTGAGTTTGAAGTAGCCTTAGAGGGAATTAAATCTCATCTAGTAGATGCAGCGCTTGATATTTCGCAAGAGGTAATTAAGGTAGAATTATCGAAAAACTCTAGCGAGGTAGCAAAAGTGCTTTCAGATGAATTGATAAAAGAGTTGCAGAGTGCTTCTAAAGTCACTTTGAAAGTAAATCCTAAAGATCATGGTGAAGTTTCAGCGAATGTTGGTTCTCTTAAACATGTAGTGGTGCTTTCTGATCCTGCGGTGAGTCCAGGTGGTGTAATCGTACTCAGTGATGCTGGCAATATAGATGCACAAATAATGAAAAGATTTGAGAGAGTAAAGAGAGCAGCCTTAAGTGAATAGAAATAATGTAGATGTAAAATCTTTGGATATAGATGGACTAGAATTACTGTGTAGTGATATAAGAGAAAGAATTTTAGAGGTCGTGAGCAAGAATGGTGGTCACCTAAGTTCTACACTTGGTGCGACAGAGCTTATTGTAGCTATGCATAAAGTGTTTGACTCAAGTAAAGACCCCTTTATCTTTGATGTATCGCATCAATCTTATGCACACAAACTTTTAACTGGTAGGTGGGATGATTTTGATACTCTTCGTCAGTTTGAAGGTGTTTGTGGTTATACAAAGCCAAGTGAAAGTGATGATGATTATTTTGTTGCAGGGCATAGTTCTACCTCTATCTCTTTGGGGGTTGGTGCTGCAAAAGCGATAGCCCTTAAGGGTGAAAATGAGACTCGTATCCCTGTTATTGTGATAGGTGATGGCTCTATGACCGCGGGTATGGTGTATGAAGCACTCAATGAACTCGGTGACAGAAAATATCCAATGGTAATCATTCTAAATGACAATGAGATGTCTATTGCAAAACCTATCGGTGCACTATCAAAGATGCTCTCTTCTGTTATGGCAGGTGCTTTTTACCAAAAGTTTAAAAAACATACCGAAAGTTTTGTAGATAATTTTGGGGATGGTGCAAGATATTTGGCTAAAAAACTTGAAGAGTCACTCAAGCTTATTACACCGGGCATCATGTTTGAAGAGATGGGAATAGAATATATCGGCCCAATCAATGGGCATGATATGAAATCTATAATAGAAACGCTCGAACTTGCTAAAAACCTTAAAAAACCAGTGATTGTTCATGCTCAAACTTTAAAAGGTAAGGGGTATGAAATTGCTGAGGGTAAAGAGGAAAAATGGCATGGTGTAGGTCCATTTGATCTGAGCGATGGTAAATCTTCTAAAAAGTCATCTACTAAAAGTGCTACGCAAATTTTCACAGAGTCTTTACTTCATTTAGCACGGAAGAATGAAAAGATTGTAGGTGCAACAGCTGCTATGCCAAGTGGTACAGGACTCCGTGAGCTTTTAGAAGAGTTTCCTGAGCGTTTTTGGGATGTAGCTATTGCAGAACAGCATGCGGTAACCTCGATGAGTGCTTTAGCAAAAGAGGGTTTTAAACCATTTTGTACCATCTATTCTACCTTTTTACAACGAGGGTATGACCAAGTGATCCACGATACATGTTTACTGGATCTGCCAGTAGTATTTGCACTCGATAGGGCAGGGATAGTCGGTGAAGATGGGGAGACACATCAGGGTGCCTTTGATATCTCTTTTTTGAGAGCTATCCCAAATATGACCTTGTTCGCTCCAAGAGATGAAAAATCTTTTCATCAAGCAATGAGATTTGCAAGTGAGTATGATCATCCCTGCTCATTACGCTACCCTAGAGGCTCTTTCATAGAAACAGATTTAGCAGACTCCGCAGAATTTGAGTTAGGAAAATCTCAACTATTACGCTCAAATAAGGGTGATATACTTTTCGTAGGTTATGGAAATGGTCTAGGTCGTGCATATGAGACAGCAAAGTTTTTAGACTCTGATGTGAGTATCTTAGACCTACGCTTTGTAAAACCTTTAGATACACAAATGTTAAAAGATCTCAGTAAGAAACATAAAAAGTGGTATATATTTTCAGATTCTTCAAAGGCTGGAGGTGTTGGTTCGGCAATACTTGAGTTTTTAGCAGATGCGAAAATAGTTGGCATTGAGCTAGTAAGTTTTGAGTATGGAGATGAGTTCATCACCCATGGAAATACAAGACTTGTAGAAGAATCACTGGGCATTTTACCAGAGCAACTTGCAAAAAGAGTACAGTCTTAGTTCTTTAATAACTTCTCTCGTTCCCTAAATAGAATCTTATCTAATCTTTATTGATAAAGAAGATTGTCATAAATATTTTTTAAGACTAAGGGTTCTTGAATAATTATAAAATTACAACTACCTTTATAATTATTTAGTTCTAAAAGTTGATTATTATTTGCAATTATGTAAGTTTGATCTAGTTTAGAAAGCTTTTGCAAAGCAGGATATTTTTTAATAAGGTATTTTAAAAATTGAATACCATCATTAAAAACTGAATTATGAAAATTGTAGTCAATTATAAATTTATCAGGCATGTTACTGTGCATCCAAGCATCTAGTAAAGATTGATTAGAATAGCACAAAAAACTCCATTTATCAAAAGGTGCTTTTGTAATCCCTTTAAATAGTTCTAATGTTTGCAATTCATTAGATATGACAATAACTTTTTGTTGTTCATAAGGGAGGTATACCGAGTGCTTTTCCTTTGATATCTTACCTTTATGTAGTAAAAATCTTGAAGAACAAGGTATGGTTTGTGGCATATTAGCTTTTAAGTATTGCATTATTTCTGTAGATTCTTTAGCTCTTTTCCATAGATAGAACTCAATTTGTCCACAATAATGTTGAGTTAAAAGAATAGAACGCTTATGTGCCTTGTGCAATCGTTTAGTTACCTCAGAGTTTAATAATTTAGATTTCTTTATAATATCTACGCTTGTGTAAAGCTCTTTTTTATCTAAAAAATTATATATCCATTTATTGAAAATGATTAATTCTTTGAGCTCGAGTAGCAGTTTTTGAAGCTCTTCATCTATAAAATCGCAATCTATCATCATAAACTCTTTGACAATATATTCAAAATAAGGAGAGAATAGATCAGGTTTTAATTTAGGAAAATTTTTTGCTCTCACAAAAGCTATAGACAATTGATCTAAGAGAGGTATTGTAAGCTCATAAAGCACTTCTTTTAAAGGAAGTTCATTTGAATTGACAGCTATTATTTGATTTTTAAAATTAGATATTAATGCAAAACGATTTTCTTGTAAGAGTGTTTTTGTATCAAAACTTTTTAAAATACATAATATTTTCTTTTCGTTTAATTTATGTGAACTATTAAGTTCAAATAAAAAGGATGAAAGTATAGAATATACAATCTCTGGAAACTCATCTTTAGATACATTGTCATCACCAAAGTTCTCATCTATAAATTTTTTTAACAGATCTTCTTTTATTGAGATCTCAAATTCATTTAAATACTTTATACAACTTTTTTTAATATGTTCTTTTTGTGCAACTTGAAGCACTTTGATACGTTTTTTCTCAATACCTATCTCTATTTTTTTAGTTTGTAAAAGTTTTAGCTGTTTATTAAATTCATCAAACTTAAATGGCTTATTTATAATTCCTAGTATATTCTCTTTTAGAGAAGATTTTAAAAGTAATTTATCGGAAGATGAAGTAACAAACACTACATCTAAATTATCTAAACGACCGGTATCTTGCAGTATTTCTATAAATTCATCACCATTGAGATTTGGCATGTTTATATCACTAATTATAAGTTTTATAGTGTTGTTGTTACCAATCATCTCAAAGGCTTCCATCCCATCAAATGCGGTATATATGTATTGTTCCTCAAAATGATAACCGTCAATAATAGTAGTCAATAATGCTTTTTTAATAATTTTGGTTATCATTAAACTGTCGTCAACAATAAGAGTTGGTGTTATAGTCATTGTTGAATCCAAAATATTTGTTTTATGTAGTATTGTATGATTATACTACCCCAATAAGTCAAGACAACTTTTCAAATTACTTATTCACTTCTAATCTGTAACTTTATGAAACAGCAACTACACTCACTTAGTGACTTTAGAGTCTCTTTATAATATCTCCAATTAATCTTGTGTTGTTTTACCATTTAGGAATATAAATATTTTTGAAATTGATTATTTTAATTTTAATTTTGATAGGTCTATTGATATTTATAGATAATATAGGTGTGTCAAGAAAATAAGCTTGTTATTTTTTAAGTGTTATAATGTCGTTGTTAAGGGGATTAGTGGTGGACGAGGAGAGATTCGAACTCTCGGTACCGTTACCAGTACGCATCCTTAGCAGGGATGTGGTTTCAGCCACTCACCCACTCGTCCATGTTTGAAGTTCGCCATTATAATGAGTATTTCATAATAATTTGCTTAAACTTTTTAACAAATATTATTAAGGTCACAAAAATTCATGATAAAATATATCTTAAGCATCTTGTTTACTACACAACTCTTTGCTATTAGCTATCCTAGTTTTACACTTAAACAACTCCAAAGTGTCAAAACAAATTCAGGGAAAATTGCTTATAATAGAGTTAAAGATTATCTCAAAACTATTTATGATTATAAAGGTTTATCAAAACAAGAACAGCTCATCCGTGTCAATACTTACTTAAACCAATTTCTACCCCAAGTAGATCAACTCAATCAACAATGTGTAGACTATTGGGAAACCCCTAAAGAATTTCTCATTATAGGATACGGAGATTGTGAAGACTACGCCATCATAAAATACTATACTCTTTTAAAACTAGGCTTTGAAAAAAAAAGACTATTTATCACTACTGTATTTGAAAAACACAGTGGCTCTTACCATATGGTTTTAAGTTATTTTGTAAACTTCAAGAAACCACCACTTATCTTAGATAATCTTAGCTTTAGAATCTTGGATTTAAGCAAAAGAGATGATCTTATCGTAGATAAGTTCATTAATTACCAAGGCGTTTTTAAACTAAATAAAGCAAATAAACTCATATGGGTAGCATCTTCTTACGAAAAATACTATAATCTACTCAAGAAGATAGAGTTAGAAAAATTTTAGCAACAACTTCACTTGGATTTTCTGCCTGATAAATAGGTCTTCCAACAACGATAAAATCGACCCTAGCATCTTTGGCATAAGCGATATCAGCTACCCTTTTTTGATCCCCTGCATCTTCACCAAATGGACGAATCCCAGGGGTCAATGTTATAAAATCTTGATTCGTGATACTTTTTATAGATGCACTCTCAAAAGCACTACAAACAACTCCATCAAGTCCAGCTTCTTGTGCATCTTTTGCAAACTGGTCTGCTTTTGTAGCGATATCTTTTTCATAAATAGTCTTAAACTCATCTTCATTAAATGAGGTCAATGCAGTTACAGCTAAAACTATAGGACGCTTATCATATTTGTTTAATCTTTCCATCACAGTTTTCATAGCACGACCACCGGCACTTGCATGGATATTAAACATATCTACGCCTAAGCCCATAATGGACTCAGCTGCATCAGCCATAGTATTTGGAATATCATAAAGTTTTAAATCTAAAAATATTTTGAAATTTGGATTTATTTGTTTGATAGCTTTTAAAAAATCTTCACCATCACGGATATAAGTACGCAACCCAACTTTAAGCCAAACGCTGTGTTCTTTTATCTTGTGAATGAGGTCTAAATTTTCTTTTGCAGTAGGTAGGTCAAGAGCAACACATAATTCCATCTATATTTCCTAAAATTTATTTTTAAGATTATAACATAGATTCTCGGCTCAAGCCCGAGAATGACAAGTGTTTTTTAGCCATTTACCATTTTTTCTATTGTTGCCACAACAGATGGGTCTTCAAGTGTAGATATATCTTGAGTGATAGCCTCACCCTTAGCTATAGCACGGAGTATACGACGCATAATCTTTCCTGAACGGGTTTTTGGAAGCCCTGGGATAAATACGATATCATCACAAATAGCTATATTGCCTATCTCTTTTTTAATGATTTGATTGATCTCTTTAACCTCTTCAACTTCTTCAGCTACACCTTCATCAGACTTTAGCACGACATAAGCAAAGATGCCCTCACCTTTGAGTTGGTGAGGTTTACCAACAACTGCAACTTCTGCTACATTTTGATGTTTTTTGATAGCTGCTTCAACTTCAGCAGTCCCCATTCTATGTCCACTTACATTGATCACATCATCCGTACGACCTGTGATAGTGATATAACCATCTTCATCATATCTTGCCCCATCACCTGTAAAATAAACAGCCTTACCATCTTTCGTTACATCACCAAAGTAAGATTTAATATATCTCTCTTTATCACCCCATACACCACGAATCTGTGAAGGCCAAGGTTTTGTGATGCACATATAGCCTGTTTCACCAACTTCTGCCAACTCTCCAGTTGCAGGGTCAAGTATCTCAGCTATGATCCCAGGGAGAGGAAGTGTAGCACAAGCTGGTTTGATGGGTGTAGCTCCTGGAAGTGGAGAGACTATATGCCCACCAGTTTCAGTTTGCCAATAGGTATCAACAATAGCACATTGTGAACTACCAACCTCTTCATAATACCATTTCCAAGCAGGTGGATCGATTGGCTCACCAACAGTTCCAAGAACTTTTAAAGATGAAAGGTCATACTCTTTAGGTGCATCTTCACCCATTTTGTGTAAGACACGAATGGCGGTAGGTGCTGTGTAGAACTGATTGATTCTATGGTTTTGTACCATTGCCCAAGGACGACCTGCATCAGGATAAGTGATAACACCCTCAAACATAACCGTTGTCGCACCCATAGCTAATGGTCCATAAACTATATAGGTATGCCCCGTAATCCAACCAACATCAGCAGTGCACCAGTAAGTGTCATTTTCTTTAACATCAAACACCCATTCCATTGTCATCTGTGCCCAAAGAATATAACCAGCAGAGTTATGTTGCACACCTTTTGGTTTACCCGTACTCCCTGATGTATAGAGTAAAAAGAGAGGGTCTTCTGCATCCATAACTTCTGGTTCACATTCTGAAGATTTATTTTTGATAAGCTCATTGTAAGAGTAATCACGACCAACTACCCAAGTAACATCTTCGTTATTACGCTCAACAACAAGAACTTTCTCAACAGGAGAACCTTCAGTAATAGCAGCATCAACAACAGGTTTTAGCATATATGGCTTCTCTTTTCTAAAAGCACCATCAGCAGTGATAACAACTTTAGCCTGTGCATCTTCGATGCGGTCTTTAAGAGCCTCGGAGGAAAATCCACCAAAAACTATAGAGTGGATAGCCCCTATCCTAGCACAAGCGAGCATTGCATATGCCACTTCAGGAATCATCGGCATATAGATAACAACTCGGTCACCTTTTTTTACTCCAAAATCCTCTTTTAGCAAGTTTGAAAATCTATTTACATTTTTATATAGGTCAAGGTATGTGATAGTTTGAACATCACCACGGTCACCTTCAAATATTATTGCAGCTTTATTTTTACGAGTATCAAGGTGTCTGTCTATACACTGAGTTGAAACATTTAGTTTACCACCATCAAACCACTTTACAAATGGAGCTTTAGACTCATCTAAAACATTTGCAAATGGCTCTATCCAATCTAATTTTTCTCGAGCATAATCACCCCAGAAACCTTCATAATTCTCTTTGGCCTTACTTATAAGTGCATTATATTCATCCATACTGCCAATATTTGCATTTTTTGCAAACTCTGGATTTGGATTAAAAACTTGTTTTGACATCTATTTATCCTTGCTTGGTTTTAAGTATTGTATCGAAGCTCAAATCAATATTTCCTTGAGCGGTAAATTTAATTTCTCTGTCATAGTAAATTTCAGAAACTTTTAATAACTTACCACTAATAAATCCATACCCGATTAAAGAACCAACTAAGAACACTTTATCTTTTATCAAAGTGGTATATGGAGTTCTTTTTGTTTGGTCTTTGGTTTGTCCATCCTAGGTAGGAAGACTTTAGGTGGGTGTTGTTGTTTGAGAGCTCAAGGATGATTTGGTGTACATGGTCTTCATCGGAGTTACATAAAGGGGTTTGCATGTTACAGTCAAAGACGATTTTGTCTTTTGTGGTAAGTTTTTCATTGAGGATAAACTCTGGGTTGTTTCTCTTGGCACAGTAGTGGGTAGCTCTAAGCTGAGTACAGTTGAAATAGTGGTTACAAAAGTACATAGTTACCATCTGCTTTTTTGTGTCTGGAAGGAGATCCTCTTGAAGTGTTGCACCCTTGCCAATAGTCTTGTATGAGACTGCCGTAGCATCTGTACCCACAAGAAAAGCGATAGCGGAGTTTTTGTAAGATGTTGTCCCTATTTGTTTGGACTCGTGCGACAACACCCACTTTCCATCCAATATATCTTGCATCTGTTCATATACTTGATACGCTTTAGTTTCATACTCATCTTCATCACTCTCTTGTGCAAAAGAGGCAAAACTCAACGATAGCATAAGAGTTAGTAGAAAAACTAACTTATTATTCACAAATATCTTCATCTATTATCTCACTGCTTATTGGTTTCATCGCTGGGAAGAGGAGTACATCTCGGATGGAGTGTTCATTTGTAAGGAGCATCACAAGTCTATCTATCCCTATCCCTTGTCCAGCAGTTGGTGCCATACCATAGCTGAGTGCATCGATGAAGTCTTCATCCATCTCATGTGCTTCATCATCACCAGCATCTTTACACTCTACTTGACCTTTAAATCTTTCATATTGGTCAAGTGGGTCATTAAGCTCTGAGAAGGCATTTGCGATCTCACGACCAGCTATAAAAAGCTCAAACCTTTCTGTAATAGCTGGATTTTCATCACTTCTTCTTGCAAGTGGAGATATCTCTACTGGATACTCTGTGATGAAAGTAGGGTCGATAAGTTTTTCTTCAACATATTCATCAAAAAGTTCCCCTTGGAGTTGACCAAGGTTAAGGTTGGGTTTGACAGTGATATTTTTTGACTTAAGATACGCAAGAATTTTCTCTTTATCATCAACAACCTCAGAGGGAATACCACCTACACTTGTAAGAGACTTGATGAGAGGTATCTCTTGGAAATTTTCAAAATTAACTTCATGTTCACCATAAGGAAGTCTTGTAGGGAGACTGAGATGCTCAAAAAGGTAGTTAAAATACTCTTTTGTAATCTCAATAAGATCTTTATATGTTTTGTATGCCCAGTAAAACTCTATAGAGGTAAATTCTGGATTATGGGTAGCATCCATACCTTCATTTCTAAAGTTTCTATTGATCTCAAATACAGCTTCAAATCCACCAACAATGAGTCTTTTTAGGTAAAGTTCTGGTGCAATTCTTAGGTATCTGTCAATACCTAGTGAATTGTGGTGTGTAACAAATGGTTTAGCATTAGCTCCACCAGCTATGGGGTGCATCATTGGAGTTTCTACTTCTAAAAACCCTTTATCTTCAAAAAATCTTCTTGTTAGTGAGATGACTTTTGAACGGGTTTGAAAAGTTTTTCTTACTTCTGCATTCATTATGAGGTCTAAGTACCTTTTTCTGTAACGAATCTCTTTGTCCGTTACCCCATGAAACTTTTCTGGTAGTGGAGCTATAGCTTTTGTGAGGAGTTTTAAGTCGGAAACATGGATAGAAAGCTCTCCTTTACCCGTTACAAAAGGGTATCCTCCCACTTCAATAATATCTCCCACTTCAATATTTTTTTTGAAAATATCATTATAAAAACCTTCTGGGAGGTTGTCTCTTGTTATATAGGCTTGAAGTATTCCACTCTCATCTTCTATTTTTACAAAACTTGCTTTTCCCATGATGCGAAGAAGCTTGATGCGACCACTTATGATGTAGTGACGATTTTCATCTCGTTTGTTTTCTTTAGATTCTATATCATCATTTACATTGAGATATTTTTCTACAGTTGTATTTCTTTGAGAGTTGTTAGAGTAGGGATTGAATCCAGCATCTTTTAGTGTCTGTGCTTTTTGTATTCTTTGTTGCACATATTTGTTTTCAAAAGCCAATAGTATTTCCTTGTTTATGTTTATTTACAGTTTTTGCAGATGCCATATATCTGCATCGAGTGGTCCTGCATAGTAAAGCCGAGTTCATCAGCAATATTATGTTGTCTCTCCTCTATCTCTTCATCGACAAATTCTGTAATGGTTCCACAGCTTGTACAGATAAGGTGGTCATGATGGTTTTTTGCTCCAAGTTCATATTTCTTCCCTTGTGCTCCAAAGGAGAGAGAAGTTACCATGTCTGAATCTTCAAGCAAAGAGAGCGTTCTATATACTGTTGCTATCCCAATCTTGAGTTCTGGGAATTTGTCTTGAAGTAGATGGTGGAGTGATTCTGGTGCAAGATGTTCATCAGAGTTATAGAGAGTCTCTAAAATCACCTCTCTTTGGATAGTAAATTTAAGATTATTTTTTTTAAGTAAAACTTTAAAGTCACCAAGCAGTTGGTCATAGTTTATTGTTCTTTGGGTGAAATTTGTTGCTACATTGGACATTTAGTTTTCCTTATTGATGATTTTTTCTATTGTTTCATTGTTTTCAAATTGTTTTTGAATCTGCTCTTTTGTTTTTTCAATAATCTCTTGAGATTTTTCATCTATAAGTGCTTGTGTTTTATCTTTGACAAGTTGTGTACCTTTATCAATAGTAGCGTTAATATCATCACTTATCTTAACAGGGTCAAGCTTCATGATAACGCTTCCCGCACTTACAAAAATAGGAAAGAGTTTAGAGTTACTCATGAAGGAATCTATACTTGGTCTGAGTGCTGCTATGTTGTACATAGCATGAGCAATGACTGCTGCGATAAGAAAGAATTTACTTGCACCAAAGATAAACCCTAAAATCCTATCATAAACACCAAGCCCACTAAGGTTACTGAGTTTTTTAAAGGCATAACCTAAAAGAATCATGAGTACCCAAAAAAATGCTAAAGTTACTAAAAAGCCAGTAAAATTAATTGCACTTTGATTCTCAAATTTGAAGATTATATTGTTTAGATAGTCTCCTATAATTGAACCAAATCTTGAGGCTATAAATATACCACCTATGATCCCAACAAGACCGAAAAGTTCTTTAAAAAAACCGTTAATAATACCTTTTAGCCCAAGCATTAAAATAATTGCTGTAGCACCTAAGTCAAAATAATCCATCTATGCAAACTCCCTAACCGCTTGATTTTTACCATTGTTTTTTGCACTATAAAGTGCTTTGTCCGCTCTTTGAATGAGCGTTTCTTGTGTATCTGAATTGACATACTTTGTAGTACCAATGCTAACAGTTACACCGATATTTTGACCCTTATAGATAAGCTTGTTACCACTGATGAGTTTTAAAATCCTATTTGTAATAGTTCTACATTGTTGATCTTCTATGCGGTTAAGGACAATAACAAACTCTTCCCCTCCATACCTAAACACCTTATCGCCATCTCGAAGAGTTTTCTTTAAGATATTTGCAATAAAGATTAAAATCTTATCTCCAGCCACATGACCATATTGGTCGTTGATAAGTTTAAAATCATCTATATCAAGAATGAGAGTGTGGACATCATATTTGATATCATTATGTGCACACAGCTTCTCAAGATATGAGTTTAAAGCACCTCGGTTAAAGACTTTTGTGAGTGAGTCAAGACTTGACTTTGTTTCGAGATCTTTTACTTGTGCGGTAAGCTGAGATATGACAGAATTAGCTTTGTTTACTTCGTCTTCCATACTTGTTTGGATATCTACAAATTTGCTTGTAAGCGCTGGTAAATCTATGCTTGATTCTGAGTTACATTCAGAAAGTACACTGCTATGTTCTGCAGTGAGTTCACTTATCTTTTGATTCGTGTTGTGGTATGAATCTAAAGTCTGTTTTGCTATCTCTTTGTAACCTTCTATGAGGATATGCTTAGTATCTTGATAAGAGTTTATCTCTGAATCAGAAGTGTTTGAGATTAGTTCAGCTGAATTTCTTAGGTAATCAACGATATGTTCTTTAGACACCTCTTCATTTTCATTGACAAAAATATTGAAGTTATCACACATCTCTTGAATAAGAGAATTTAATTCATTCTTTTTCATTTGTATCTTCTTTTGAGAATTATTATCGCTATTATACTATTGTAAGCATAAACGAAGCTTTTATAGCTATTTTAGGTACATTTGAGTAAAATACAAAAAAATATAATTTTGAAGGTATAAAATGAGTATTTGGACACCAGATAGCTGGAGTAAAAAGCCTATCTTGCAACAACCAACATATCAAGATCAAGATGCACTAAGTAGTGTTCTAAAAGAGTTAAAATCATATCCACCGCTTGTTTTTGCAGGGGAAGCAAAAAGACTTAAAGAACAACTCGCAGATGTTGTCAACGGGGAAGCTTTTTTGCTTCAAGGGGGTGACTGTGCTGAGAGTTTTTCAGAGTTTCATGCGAACAATATCCGTGATACCTTTAAAGCACTTATGCAGATGGCAGTTGTGATGACTTATTCTGCTGGTGTCCCTGTGGTAAAGGTTGGTCGTTTAGCTGGACAGTTTGCAAAACCTCGTTCAAGTGACACTGAAACACTAGATGGTGTGACACTAGACTCTTATCGTGGTGATATTATTAACGGTATAGACTTTACAAAACAAGCACGCGTTCCAGATCCACATAGAATGATACAGGCGTACAACCAAGCCTCTGCAACTCAAAATCTCCTCCGTGCTTTTGCCACAGGTGGTATGGCTGACTTGCATCAAGTGCACTCTTGGAACTTAGATTTTGCCCATAAGAGTGAAGTGAGTGAGCAGTATGAGAAACTTGCCCAAGAGATAGAGCGTTCACTCAAGTTTATGAAGGCTTGTGGCATCACATCTAAGACATATAGAAACCTTCGTGAAACAGACTTCTATACCTCCCACGAAGCTCTGTTACTTCCATATGAAGAGGCGTTTACTCGAAAAGATTCACTCTCAGGCGAATGGTATAACACTGCTGCACATATGATATGGATAGGTGATAGAACGCGTCAACTTGATGGTGCACACATAGAGTACATGAAAGGCATCAATAACCCAATAGGTGTCAAAGCTGGACCTTCCATGAATCCAGAGGAGCTTGTAAAACTATGCAATACTCTTAACCCTCAAAATGAAGCTGGTCGTATGAATATCATCGTTCGTATGGGTGCTGATAAAGTTGGTGATGGTATGCCTAAACTTATCCGTGCTATAGAAGCTGAGGGTATGAAAGTGGTGTGGTCATGTGACCCTATGCACGGTAATACTATCAAATCTTCCAACAATTATAAAACGCGTCCAGTAGATGCTATACTCACCGAAATGAAGCAGTTCTTCCAAGTGCATAAAGCGGAGGGAACTTATGGTGGAGGTGTCCACTTAGAGATGACTGGTAAAAATGTTACTGAGTGCATCGGTGGTAGTTTTACAGTAACGGAGGAGGACTTAAGCTCCCGTTACCATACTCACTGTGATCCTCGTTTAAATGCTGACCAATCTTTAGAATTAGCATTTCTGATAGCTGACACACTGAAAGAAGCTCAAAAATAATCACCCCTCCTCCCATCTACACATCTCTGTGTAGATACTTAAGCAATAGAAACTTAAAAACTTTACCTATCATTGCACCCAATGAACATTCATCAAAAATGACCACCACCAACAAATGTGCTAAACTAACACTCTGCTAACACAGATACCTTAAACTTACAGCATTAAAACTAAAGGCTTAAAGATGAAAGTAATAGAAGAATTAGTACTTGATGAAAACAATGTCGCTTTTCATCCAATGATGGGAAACTCTTACCAGTTAAATCCAATCGCAAAAGAGATTGTATCTGCAATCAAACAAAGTAAGAGTAAAGATGAAATACTCCAAGAGTTAAGCCTAAAATATGATGTTGCTAAAGAGGAACTTTTTATAGATATTAGTGATTTTTTTGCAAAACTTAAAGTGTATGGTCTCCTCTCATGAAAGTAGCAGTAAGTGGTTTAAACAATACTGATAACCCTGCACCAGGGATACCTGTTATCAAAAGTTTACAGGACAAAAATGAGTTGATAGGTTTTGCTTATGATCCAAATGAACCAGGGTCTTTTATGCCTAGTATGGTGAAAAGAACATACTTGATGCCCTATCCATCCTTAGGGTATCAAGAGTTAAAAACAAGACTTCTTGAGATAAAAGAAAAAGAGGGTATCGAAGCTATCATCCCCAACCTTGATGCAGAACTTCCTCTTTATATTAAGTATCAAAAAGAGATAGAAGATATGGGGATTAAGCTCTGCCTTCCCTCTCACAAGAACTTTGAACTTAGAAATAAAAACAAGTTAGACACGCTCTCTAAACAATTAAATATCACTTATCCAAAAACTTACGAGATAAGCTCCGTAGCAGAGTTGGAAAAAATCACAGAAAAATCAGATTTTCCATTGATGGTGAAAGGGAATTATTATAAGGCATATATGGCACATAACTTAGAGAGTGCTATAGAGAGTTTTTATAAGATTTCAAATGAGTGGGGTTTTCCTATCCTTATACAAGAAGTTGTCCAAGGTGAAGAGATAAACCTTGTAGGTGTTGGTGATGGTAAGGGTGAACTCAAAGGTGCTGTAGCTATCAAAAAACTTACAACAACACAGATTGGTAAGATTTGGACTGGTGTAACAATACAAAATGAAAGATTGATGCAAATTGCAAAAGATTTTGTTTCTCAAACCGCTTGGAAGGGTCCTTTTGAACTTGAGTGTATGATTAATCAAAAAGATATTTACATGATAGAGATCAATCCTCGTTTTCCAGCATGGGTCTATTTTGCTACCGAGTTAGGTGTCAATCTTCCTCAAATGGTGCTTGATATTATGCAGGAAAAAGAGATAAAGCCACTCTTAGAATATCCACAAAATAAAATGTATGTACGCTATACAGGTGAATTTGTGACAGATTTTACAGACTTTATGAAATTATTATCAACGAAGGAATTATAAGATGAGTAAACAAAAATATGAAATACCAACAATCAACAAGATAGACTTTGCCATGGCTTCAAAATATGGAAGTCCTGTGAAGTCTCAAAAAATTAGAACCGAGATAGATGGAGTAAAGATTAGTGAACTCACTGAGAAATTTGGAAGTCCAATCTTTGTTTTCTCTCAAAAACAGATAGAAGAAAAGTACCATACTCTGCATAATGCTTTTTCTTCAAGATACCCAGATGTAACTTTTGGCTGGTCTTATAAAACAAACTATCTTAACGAGATATGCAAAATATACCATGATTTAGGAAGTGTCGCAGAAGTTGTGAGTGAATTTGAGTATCAAAAAGCGAGAGCTTTGGGTGTAGAGGGAAAAGATATTATTTTTAATGGTCCTTACAAACCAAAAGCAGATTTAAAGATAGCAGTAGAGGAGGGTGCAAAGATACATGTTGACAACCTTTTTGAGATCAATGATTTAGAAGAGATTGCAGAGGAACTTGGTATCAAAATACCAGTAGCGATCCGTATCAATATGGATACAGGAATTTATCCACAATGGAGTCGTTTTGGATTTAATTTTGAGAATGGTGATGCACTTGATGCCGTTGAGAGAATGTATGCTGGAGGGAAGCTTTATCTTACAGGGATACACTCTCACATAGGTACATTTATGTTAGATGCAAATGCTTATAGACTAGCCACTATGAAAATCATGCAGTTAAAAGAGCGGGTAGAGAGAAAATTTAATGCTGAGATAGCCTATATTGATCTCGGTGGAGGGTTTGCTTCAAAGTCAAATCTCAAGGGCATCTACCAATCAGCTGAGGTAGTAGTACCTACAGCAGATGACTATGCAGAAGCTATTACAAATGCTATCTATGAGTTTAACAAAAGTGAAAACTTACCTAAACTTTATCTTGAAACAGGAAGGCATCTCATAGATGAAGCTGGATATCTTCTCACTTCTGTATGGGGTCATAAAAGATTTCCTGATGGAAAAAAAGGGTATATCCTTGATGCAGGGGTAAATCTACTCTATACTTCTACTTGGTATAACTTCAACATAGAGTTAGATAAACGCTATGAGGGTGACAACGAAGCATCGATGCTCAATGGTCCTTTGTGTATGAACATAGACATCATAGAAGAAAACCTCATGCTCCCACCATTGGACAGAGGAAGTGTTCTCACGATCTCCCCAGTAGGTGCGTATAATTACACACAAGCGATGCAGTTTATCCGCTATAAACCAGCGGTAGTGCTTATCGACAAAGAGGGTACACCTAGGGTTATAAAAGAGGTAGATGATTTAGCTACGATAAATTATAAAGAGGTTTAGTATAATCTTATGGACAGATATAACAACCTTCTCTTTAATATTTTAAAACCATACAGTGCAATTTTATTTTTAAACAATAAATTTGCAGGTTTAGTGATGCTTTGCATCACATTTTTAAACCCATCTGTGGCTCTGAGTGGGATAGCCGCTGTAGTTTTTACTATCCTTTTTGCTGAATTTTTAAAACTTCAAGAAATCTATCTATCTCAAGGGTTCTATATATATAACTCTTTATTGGTTGGTATGGGGATTGGATATATCTTTCATCCTTCCCTTATTAGCATTGCTCTTATTGCCATAAGTTCAGCTTTTACATTTATGTTTTCTTTTATGCTCAACCGTCTCTTTAGTGTCTATAAAATTCCTATTCTTTCTTTACCATTTTCTATTGTGACAATGTTTTTGTATCTTGCATCGTTAAAGTATTCAGGTTTACTCTCTACCTTAGTCAACAATGCTACATCTTTTGACATAGAGATACCATTGTTGTTGAGTGGTTTTTTTAAATCCTTTGGTATGATATTTTTTCTCCCTAGCAATATTGCAGGAATATTGATTTTTTTACTTGTACTATATCATTCAAGGCATATTGCTATTATGGCTGTTGTTGGGTACTATTTTGGTATCTTGGTACATAGTTATCTTATTGGCTCTTTTGATATAGCTTTACATGATGCTTATGCTTTTAACTATATCTTAGTAGCCATTGCTTTGTGTGGGATATTTTTATTGCCAACTATACGAAACTTTATTTTAGCACTTATTGGTGTAGCTATTAGTGTTGTTCTTACTGATGCTATAGCTATTTTGTTTAACTATTATGCAATTCCTGTATTTACTATCCCTTTTAACCTTACTGTTATAGTATTTATCTTTATCCTTTCTATCACCTACTATAAAGAGTTTAATCTTCACATAAAATCTACACCAGAAGAATCTCTCTCCTCTTATCTCTCTGAGATTTTTCGATTTGGAGAGCTCTATGCAAAAGTCTCTCTCCCTTTTAGTGGAGAGTGGGTTGTTTATCAGGGGGAAGATGGAGAATGGACCCACAAGGGTAAGTATAGATACGCTTATGATTTTGTTCAAAAAAAAGATGAAAAAAATTATCAAAACGAGGGGCTGTATGCACAAGATTATTATTGTTTTGGAGCATCTGTGTTGGCACCTGTGAGTGGTTATGTTGTAGATATACGCCAAGATTTAGTGGACAATATTATAGGTGAAGTTGACAGGGTAAACAACTGGGGTAACTATATCATCATCAAAAGTGATTTGGGGTTTTTCGTAGAGATTAGTCATCTGATGCAGTATAGTATTGGTGTCAATATTGGGGATTATGTCAAAGTAAATGCGGTCATAGCAAAATGTGGAAACAGTGGTTACTCCCCTGAGCCTCATATCCATATTCAAGTACAAGATATAGGTGTGATTGGTGGTTTTACAAGAGAGTTTGCCTTTAGTGAATACATTCAAGGGAATGAGCTTATATTTAACTCCAAACTTGCCAAAGATGACCTTGTCAGTGCGGTAGTTCACGATAGAAGCATTAGTTCAAGGTTGCTCTTTATTTTAGATGATCAATTTCTTTATGATATCTATAAAGATAATGAGAAAATTGCAACTGAAAAGTTTATTGTGAAGATGAACAGTTATGGAGAGTTTTATTTTCAAGATAAAAGCTCCAATAAACTCTATTTTTATAATGATCTCCAACAGTTCTATTTTTATAAGTATGAGGGAAAAGAATCATATTTGAAAAATCTTTTTATTTTATTACCACGGATCCCTTTCATCAACAAGGCGGGGGTGTTTTATGTAGATTATCTTCCTGCATATCTTGTAAAGTCAAAACTAGAGACTATGTTTATAGAGTTGTTTTCTATATTCAATAAAAATCTCTATAAAGTGAGTAAAAGGTATTATCTTAAGAAAAAATCAGTTGTTTCACATGAGGGTGAGGTGCACTTTGAAGTGCAAAAGAAAGGCTTTAAGCTTATAAAATATAATAATATAGAGTTAAGGAGAGTGTCATGAAAAAGATAGTTATAATATTGTTTCTCATTGTAAATAGTTCGTTTGCTGAGGTTGTCTCAGTGATCCCATATGTTGGATATATGTCCTACAATAAAGATGTCAAAAAGTCACTGAAAGATAAGAGTGTAATAGATGGCATATATGCAAATGTTGGAACTTTGTCCTACCTTTTAGAGTTTAACTATAGCCACTTAGATACTACATACAAAAGCGAGGTGACAGATATAAATCTTAATCAAAATGATTTTACTTTAAACTACTCTCAGTATGGTCCAAGGGCAATGTATAAGTTAGGTGTTCACTACACAGATACCAATGATATAGTTTTAGGGAATGCTCTAGTCATTATCGCAAGTGTAGGGGGTTATACTTATAAAGGGTATGATAAATATAGTTATGGTGTAAATATGTATTATTCTCTTTATAAAAATGGTAGAGATGAAAATCAAGCTCTTTTTGATTCAAATGGCAACTATATTCTTGGCTCTTCAACAAGCATACTACAGTTAAGCCCTTATTTTAGCTATTTTAATTCTATCAGTATCAACAGTAGTAATTTAGTTTATGCTAGAGTAGATTACCAGTATGGGTTTAATTATATACAGCAAAACTATCTAACATTTAGTCTTGGTGATACATATTATTATAAAAGTTTTTTTGTAGATATGAACGGATACAAAGGGGAGATGCGTAGTGGGATAAAAAATAGTGGGATTTCTCTGTACAACTCTTTAAACTTGATGAAGTATGGATTGGCTTTAAAACTTGGATATTATCTTACCCCAGCATTGGTGGCAAGTGTAAGCTATAGTACAAATGTATATCAAGAGTACTCTTTAACAAAAGATACACGCAACTCCATCGGTGTTGCTAGTTTAAATTATAGGTTTTAGCATGAAATATATACTCATAATGATTTTATCAATATCCTTACACTTAGGTGCTAGTGAGAAGTTTGAAGATATAAAAATACAATATTTCAAGTCCTACGACTATGAACTTTTAGGGAAGTACAATGAAGCGATTAAAGTATTGTCCCCTTTGTATAAAAAATATCCTAAAGGATATACACTCAATCTCCGCTTTGGTTGGCTATTTTACAAAAGTAAAAAATATGCAGATGCTATTATTTACTACAAAAAAGCCTCTTTGATAAATGGATATGCACTTGATCCAAGACTTGGTTTGATACGAGTTTATTTAGATATTCACTCTTTTGAAGATGCACAAAATGTTGCAAGTGAACTTTTGAAAATAGACTATTATAACTATTATGCAAATATCTATATGATTCAAGCACTCAATGCACAAAAAAAGTATGAGGTATCTCTCAAAATAATTAACAAAATGTTAGCACTCTATCCAACAGATATCTCATATCTTGAACTTTTAGCTGTTGTATATAAACAAACAAAATCTCTGCGTTTAGAAAAACTTTATGAGAATATCCTTATCTTAGATCCCAATAATGTATATGTACATTCTAACTGACCTTACGCACCCAGAGTATATCTGAGTGGTATAAGTTGCATTCAAGTTCAAGGCAGAAGGGTGAAGGAGCTACTAGTAGCTTCAATCTCTAGTTATTAATAGACTCTGCTTTTTCTTCTATGTCGAGAAGTTTTTCAACCTTTTGCTCATAGAGTTCTTCTAAACCTTGGAGCTCTTGAGCTAGTTTTGTAAGTCCCATCTCTTCATAGCATTTTGGATCTGCAAGACAGTTGTTTTTTTCT
>JALUXP010000123.1 GCA_027013295.1 Sulfurimonas sp. | reverse complement strand
TAGTGAACGATAAAGCTACCACTTCTATGGATACAAAAGCAAATTATCAAGCAAATAATAAAGTAACAGCACATATTGAAGATGCTTGTAAAGACAACTCTTCTGGTGAATTTTTTGTATGGATGTTGCTCGATTAATACTTTTTTTACCTCGTTGGCATCGTCCTCGATGCTCAGTCACTTATGAAATATATCTATTTCATTAATTTATTGTATAATGTATAAATTTTTTAAATGAGTAGGTATTTGGGTATGTTGTATTGCGAAAAAGATGATCTCGAAGGTGTCCAATCAAAATCTAAAATACTCATAGTAGAAGATTCAGAATTTGTAAACAACACCGTTTACAATACACTCAACAAACAAAAACATTATACCCTAGAACAAACTTTTGATTTTGAGCAGGCATCAGAAAAGTTAAAAGATGGTGAGTATGACTTCATCATCTTAGATTTGAATTTGCCTGATTCTTATGGCGAAGATTTGGTGAATGATATTAAAAATCTTACTGAAGCTAAGATTATTGTTCTAACCGCAGAAGCCGATAAACAAATCAGAGAAAACCTCTTTAAAAATGGAATTTTAGATTATATTGTAAAAGATAAAAACTTTTCAAAGTCATTAAACTCTATAGACCGTACGATACAAGCAATATCTAAAAATACAAATACTGATATTTTAGTCATAGATGATTCTAGATTTATGTGTAAACATATCCAAAGAATACTTGATGTAAGAAACCATACCTCCTCCATAGCATTAACTGCAAAAGATGGTTTTGAGATGCTGTGTACTCAGAAATTTAACCTTATCGTCTTAGATATGGAGCTTCCAGATAAGCATGGACTAGAATTGTTGGGTGAGATAAGAGATAAAAATGAATTTTGTCATATCCCGATCATTATACTTTCAGGAAACAATGATCCAGAGCTTATTCGAGATTGCCTAAAGTCAGGAGCATCTGACTTTATAACAAAACCTTTTAACATTGAAGAATTTACATTAAAAGTTGATTTGTCCATTGAAAACAATCGTAAGCATACTGAAGTTTTATGTAAGCAAAAGATGTTGGATGAGTACAAACAAGCGATAGATGACAGTACTATTGTTTCAAAAACAAATACAAAAGGGATCATCACATTTGTAAATGATATGTTTTGTGAAATATCTGGATATTCAAAAGAGGAACTCCTTGGTAAGCCTCACAATATAGTTCGACATCCAGATATGCCTCGTGAAGTATTTAAAGAGATGTGGGAGACTATCCAAAGTAAAAACCCTTGGAATGGGGTTGTCAAAAATCTTAAAAAAGATGGTACAACCTACTATGTAAAATCTACAATCAATCCTATCGTAGATTATGATGGAACAATAGTTGAATATATTGGAATTAGAACAGATATAACCGAGTTAGAGCAAATCAAAGAGGAGCTAGAGGATAACCTTAACATTTCAAATAAAAATTTCTCACAAGCATATAAAACTTCACAAGAGTATCAAAAAGCCATAGATGAAAGCAATATTGTCTCTCGTGCGGATGTAGATGGGAATATAACTTATGTAAATGAAAAATTTTGTGAAATATCTGGCTACTCAAAAGAGGAGCTAATAGGTAGAAACCATAGCATTGTTAAAAGTCCAAAAACATCTAAAAAAGTATATAAAAAAATGTGGGCTACCATAACTGCTAAAAAAGTATGGCATGGACAGCTCAGAAATAGAAAAAAAGATGGAACTTCATACTATGTAGAATCTACTATAGTACCTATTGTAGATGAAAATGAAAATATTGAAGAATATCTTGGTATCAGACATGATGTTACACAGATTGTTACAATTCATAAAGAGCTGGAAAGTACACAAAAAGAGATTATCTATAAAATGGGAGAAGTTGGAGAGAGTCGCTCACAGGAGACAGGTTATCATGTAAAAAGAGTCGCTGAGTATTCAAGACTTTTAGCACTCCTTTGTGGACTTGGTGAAAAAAATGCAAACTTACTTCACACTGCATCTCCTATGCATGATATTGGTAAAGTAGCTATCCCTGATAGTATCTTGAAAAAGCCTGGAAAACTTACTGATGAAGAGTGGGCTATTATGAAAAAACATAGTGAGATAGGTTATAAAATACTAAAAGGGTCTTCGCGAGAAATCCTTAAAGCTGCAGCCATTGTAGCTTATAGACATCATGAAAAGTGGGATGGAAGTGGTTATCCAAATAGATTAAAAGGCGAAGATATACATATTTTTGGTCGCATAACAGCGTTAGCAGATGTTTTTGATGCACTAGGAAGTGAAAGATGTTACAAAAAAGCTTGGGATTTAGAAAAGATACTCGAACTTTTTAAAGAGCAAAAGGGCAAACATTTCGATCCTAAACTTGTCGAGTTGTTTTTAAATAACTTAGACAAATTTTTACTTATCCGAGATAGATTTCAAGACGAATATAGATGAATAAGAAAATACTCCTTTTAGAAGATGATAAACTCTTAGCAGAAACTTTAAGTGAACTACTTAGTGAAAATGGTTATGATGTAGTTGGCGTTGAATCTGGGGATAAGGCAGCAGATATCTCTTATGAGCAAAAATTTGATCTGTACATATTTGATATTAATGTCCCTGAGATAAGTGGTATAGAGTTGCTTGAAGCACTCAGGGGTGCGGATGATAAAACTCCTGCTATATTTATCAGTGCTTTAGTGGACTTAAACTCTATCACTAAAGGTTTTGCAGTGGGTGGGGATGACTACATCAAAAAGCCCTTTTTCCCAGAGGAACTTCTCATCCGAGTAAATGCAAAACTAGGCACAAGAGAGTCACTCTTTATCTATGCTGACTTGGAGTATGACCTGCATGCAAATATACTCAAAAAAAGTGGCACGATCCTTACTTTAGGTGAGGTTCAAGAGCGTCTTTTTAAGCTCTTTACCGAAAACCTTGGTGGGGTACTAGACAAGGAGATGCTCTATACCTGCTTAGAACATCCAAGTCCAACTGCCCTGCGTGTCGCCATCACAAAGTTGAAACAAACTACGGGCTTAAACATCGAAAATCTTCGTGGGGTGGGATATATACTTGAACAGAGTTGAGATTGAATCATTTATCAAGAGTTTTACCCTTTTTTTTCTCTCTCTTGGCATCTTAATCTCAATCTTGTTTTATCTGGACTACTCCCAAAAGGTCATGGCACTTGATGATGAGCTTTTTTCGCAGATGAAAGTGTGCAGTTATGATCTCAAATGTGAAAAATTTGATATAGACTTTGTAGAGAAAAAGACCCAAGAACTTTACTTCTTGTACAAAAAAAAGAGCGTTTTACAAGCGTATTTTCCCATATCTGATGCAGATAAGTTCATCTTAGAACTTAAATTTTCAAAGCAAAACTATGAAAAACTTCTCCAAGGCATGCAAACCAAGATGCTCTTGAGGTTTGGAGTTGTGATGCTCATAGTTTTGATGCTATCAGTGCTTTTTTCCATCTATGCGCTCTCCCCTTTGCGTAATGCACTGCTTTTAACGCAAGAGTTTATCAAAGATATTTTGCACGATTTTAACACCCCTTTAGCATCGCTAAGACTCAATACTTCTATGCTTAAAAAAGATGATACTAACAAAACAAAGATTGTTCGCATTGAACAAGCAGTACAAAATATTCTTGACTTACAAGAAAATTTGCGTTCATATCTGCATAATCATGAGATGCAAAAAGAGCTTTTTGAGATCAAAGAGCTTATCATTCAAAGAGTAGGTAATCTTCAAAAAACTTATCCAGATATAAGATTTGAAGTAAATATGCAAGCGACACATATACAGATAAACAAAGAAGCCTATACTCGCATCATAGACAACCTTCTCTCAAATGCAGCAAAGTACAACAAACAAAATGGCTCTGTGAAGATAAGTTATGATAATGTAAAAGATACTTTAAATATACAAGATAGTGGCAAAGGCATCAAAAATCCAAAACGCATCTTTGAGAGATTTTACAAGGAGCAAGAGAGAGGGATTGGGATAGGTTTGCACATAGTGAAAAAACTTTGCGATGAGTTGAACATAGATATAAAAGTACACAGTGAAGTAGGGGTTGGGAGTACTTTTGCACTTACACTTCGCTAATGCTTTTATGGAATAATGTTATAATTAGAACAAGAAAAGGACTATGATGAAATTAATCTTTATCATTTTATTGTTTGGTATATTTGTTTTATCGAATGCTGAGTCAAGCATTGATGTCCAAATCCAAAAAATTCATAATGCTCCACCAAAAGAGAGGGTAGCGATGATGAATGCGTTTAAAGTGCAACTCTCAAAAATGAATGCCCAGCAAAGAAACGAAACCATCTCTCATCTTAGAGCTACTTCAAATATGAAAAATCACACTAAAGAGATGATGCACAATGATATGCGTCAAAAAATGAACACCAACTCTTACCAGTCTGATAGCATGCAAAATATGCATAGAACAGAGTGGATGAACCAAGAGCAAAAACATGGCATGGATCAGAATATGTATGAACAAAAGGATATTAATAATCAAAAAGATATTAACAATCAAAATCCAACATGGACCAAACCTTCTAGGATAAATCGCTAACTTTCATGAACTATCTATACTCTTTAACTTTAATAGTATTGCTTCCCTTGAACCTACTTGCTTATGATGATTTTGACCTAGATGGAGTGGAGGATTCACAAGATAGATGTCCAAATACCCTTATCACAGATTTGGTAGATATCAATGGATGTAGTATAAAATCTTTGGTGAGCCCACATCATTATGATATTATTTTGGGAACATCTTATTCACAAGTAAATTACAATACTAATGAGAAAACAAACAATATAAACTCAACTATGCAAGTTGATTATTATTATAAAAATTTCTCTTTACAATTATCTTCATCATATTTTACCTCTAAGAGTAAAACCTATTCAAGTAAAGGATTTAATGACACTTATCTGAGTGCGTATTATCGCTTTAGCCTCTTTGAAAGTTTGAGTTTAAGAGTTGGTGGTGGTATTGTCTTACCTACTTATAAGTCAGGACTAGGAAACAACAATACTGACTATGCATCAAGTGTAAACCTAAGTTATACTCTTAAAGGTCTTAATCTTTTTGGTGGTTATAGATATACTCTTATCAATAATGATGATATTAAAGGTGTTGTGTCTTACCAAGATAGTGCATCACTCTATGGTGGGATAGGTTTTTATCCTAGCTCTCAACTTTATTTAAGTGCATCATATAACAAAAGTGATAGCATTTATAAAGGGGTAGTCCCTATTGAAAATGCTTCTGCATATGCTTATTATACTTTTAGCCAACACTGGTTTTCTACTTTGAGTTACGCTTATGGTTTAAGTAGCTCAGCGAGTCATCATTATCTTTCTATTCGTTTTGGATATTATTATTAGAACTTAGGGTTAATCCCTAAGTTCTTGGAGTTTGGAAAGAGACAACTTAGTGTGCTATATTCATCTCAGTTTCATAATCACTACCCATAGTGTCATAACGAGTTAACATCTCTTTAAGCGTTGCTGTTTGATTTGCATCCCAAGTGTAACCAAAACTTGCACCCGTCATTATTTTGATCATATCTTTAGGTGAGTCTTCTTCAAAATTTACACCAGTAGCTTGCATTTTTGTGACAATATCATCTTTTTGAGTTGCAGTTAAGGTACTAAGACCAAGTGCTTTAAAAGCTCTTTCTTTGCGTTGTATTTGAACATCTGTAGCATTTGAGACGATCATATTTGCATTATTATAAAGTGTCGCATTCAGGTCTGCTGAAGCAGTTGTTGCTGAGATATTATTATCAATATTATCCATACTGAGGGCTAATTCATCTGCATTAAGTGCACTATGGTCAACCAGTTTTAGCTCATTATCTAAATCTTGGAGTTTTGCATACTCCAAGCTACTAGTATC
>JALUXP010000122.1 GCA_027013295.1 Sulfurimonas sp. | reverse complement strand
GAAGAAGAAAAGCAAATTACAATTCAGATGAGCTGTATGATAAAACGCAGTACGCAGAAAAAGAGTTAATTGATAAGATATCTCTTTGGGCATTGCGTATCATCTTTAAACTAAATGGTTCTAAAGAGTTTTTAGATGCTGACAATCGCTTTGACAGAGACTCTTTGGCCTATTTTCTAGGTGTTGGTGAGTATATTGATATGGATCGTGATGCCTTCAAACGTAATGAAGTGTTTGCCATTTTAAAAAGAGATCTCAGTAAACTTGAAAAGAGAAAACGTTTTAGCACTTCAGAAATTCTTGCCAAAAATATCAAACAGCTCTCTAAGTTGATGGATTTAAATACTATAGAAGAACAGCTAGTAGAGTTCTGTGTAATTGTGAATCAGTATGATATCTTAAGAGATGCTATAAATCTACTTGGACATGAACTCAACACTACTCAAGCAAAAAGAGCACTCTCCCTAATACTAGACATACCAGGTAAAGAGCTGGACAAGACTTTAAAATCTCACTCTAAACTTATGAAATCTTCTATTGTTTCAATCAATAAAAATAATACGCGCTCCTTGGATGGCAAAATAGAAATAATAACAGAGAGCTTTGCAGATGATATGCTCAATTTAGATGAAGATATCTCTGTAATGATTAAAGAGGCAGTACGATCATGCAGTAAAAGCACATTGACACTGCAAGACTATGAACATATCACAAAAGATTTAGATATTTTAGTCCCTTACCTCTCGAATGCTCTTAATAGCAAACAAACAGGAGTCAATATTCTTCTCTATGGTTTACCGGGAACAGGAAAAACAGAACTTGCTAAAACTATCTCCGAGGTTTTACAAACAGAACTGTTTGAGATAAGCTATGCAGATGAAGATGATGAGGCAATAGATGGACGCTTTCGATTAAAAGCGTATAAGATGGCACAAGCACTACTTGCCAATAAAGATATTATCCTTATGTACGATGAAGCGGAAGATATATTTGAGAGTAACAATGGTTTTTTTGCTCCTAAAAGACAAGAAAACAAAGCATGGCTTAACAGAATACTTGAAACCAACACTATCCCAACTATCTGGATCACAAATAATATCCACAGTATCGACAATGCAATGGTAAGAAGGTTTGATTATGCCATAGAAATGCCTATTCCAAAAAAATCCAAACGTGCACAGATCATTAAAAACTATTCAGATAACTTGTTAGATGAGCAAAGCATTAAATTGTTGGCTGAAAATGAGAATATAGCTCCGGCACTCATCACTCGTGCAACGAAAGTGATTAGCAGTATAGATGTAGAGGATAGACCAAAAGCTTTTAAACAGGTACTCAACAATACCCTCAAAGCACAAGGATACGCAGAGATAAAGGAAAAGTGTGCTGAATCCTCACTTCCCTCTATGTACAATTCACAATTTATAAATACAACGACTGATCTGGACAATCTGGCACAGGGCATCCTTGAACATCAAAACGCAAGGCTCTGTCTTTACGGACCGGCAGGAACCGGTAAAAGTGCATACGGCAAGTATATTGCACAAATGCTTGATAGACCACTGCTATTGAAAAAAGGAAGTGACCTTATCAGTATGTGGGTAGGAGGCACTGAAAAAAATATAGCAAACGCTTTTCTTGAGGCAAAAGAGGAGAAAGCTGTGCTTGTTTTTGATGAAGTAGATAGTTTCTTGGCTGATAGGTCTCAAGCTAAACAGAGTTGGGAGGTCACACAGGTCAATGAGATGCTGGTACAGATGGAAAACTTCGATGGAATATTTATAGCGACAACGAACCTTATGGATAATCTCGATGGTGCAAGTTTGAGAAGGTTTGACCTTAAATTGGAGTTTTCTTACTTAAAATCTGAGCAGGCTTGGAAGATGTTTATTGCATATTCTAAAGAACTAAGTTTAAAAAAAACATCATCTACACTTCAAAGAACAGTGCAAAATATGAAATATCTTACACCTGGTGACTTTGCAGCAGTCACCCGTCAAAACAGATTCAGACCTATTACAGATGCCAAAGATCTGTTGCATAGACTTGAAGATGAGATTGCCATCAAGCAAGTGAGTGGTGGGAGTATTATGGGGTTTTTGCCTTCATGATTCAACTTGCATGGAGACTGACTACAGATTTCAACAAAGTAAAGCATCTCTTTGCTGATACACTCACACTGGATTATTTTGTGGAGACTTATGTCTGTAGTTGCGGATATACTAAATTTATACTCAAATATCGTAATCAAGAGATCGATTATATGTGTGAAAGATGCGAAAATATGAGATTTTACAATGCTAATCTTGCATGGAGTAATTTTGCTTATTTTATAGAACAAGAGCTTGATACAGAGTTTGAATATGAATATAAAGTAGAATATACGGATAACACAGTGAGCTCTTTTTATGGGATAAGGATTCCTACAAAGATTGACTTTATGTCTCAAAAAGTGATCTATGATATAAAGGCTGTCTATACAGTCAGGTTGACTCAAGAGGGTGAGCTAAACAGAGACTATATACTTCAACCACCAAAAAAAGACAAAACACAGGTTGAGGAAAATCTTCTCCATCATATCAATAATTTCAATCCATTTGATACAGCAAAGCATCCAAAAAAGAGGATAACTTTCGATATAGCGGCTTTTTTTCTTAAAAACAGAAAACTTAAAGATTTTGAGTTCTATTATTGGGAATACATCCCAAAGATAGATCAAAAAGAGTTATTTGTCAATGATGCACTTATACACTTGGCAAACTATCCAAAAGAAAAATCCATCAAAAAAGCTCTTTATCATAACTATACACAGCAGATGGATCAATATGGTAAATTTAATGCAATAGCTATAGAAGTTTTTTGCAAGACCATGAACGATACAAATATTATAGTCAAACTACTCAATCTAGAATCGACCTTTTTAATAGATAGTGGTTTGAATACTCAGGAGTTCTACCAATTGATGATCTTTTTAAAGAAATACTACACAGAAAAACAGCTCTTTAAACTCTTTAGTTCTCAAGAGTTTGAAAACAAACCATTTCTTTTTAGAGATATATTACGTGAATTTATGACTATGCAAGAGAGTCTAGAACATTTATTTAAAAAAGTTGCATGCAAAGCTGTTGCACTTCACGATGAGTTTGTTCGATGTGGAGTTGAAGAAAGATATAAATATATGTTTACAAAAACTCTTTTATATAAAGCCAAAGAGATAAAACCTTGTATAACACTAGGCAGATACAAAGTAAGAGTTCCTCAAACCGGTATGGAACTTTTTAAATGGGCGGAATCTCTTCATAATTGTATGGCTGGGTATTTTGATGCGATAGATTGTGGTGAAACGATAATCTACTGTTTTTTCAAAGATGATGATCTTCAGTTTGCTGTGGAAGTATCTGATGGATATATCAGACAGGCAAGTGGAAAATATAATAGAGAATTATTTAAAGAGGAGGAGAAGATCCTTGAAAAATGGTTTCAAATGTCATTTAAGAAAATACAAGAGCAAGCAGATGCTGCCTAAAAATACTAATAAAAACAGCTGGATATTGTCTGTAAACAATGCTATTACAAATAAGATATCGCACCACTATTTTTGTTGCTGTTCTCATAGGTTTGTACTTAACACTAACTTGGATGAACCAGAAGCACCAGATGTTCTATGTCCTTTGTGTGGCAATACTTATTTTATCAATATTCAAGAGTTCATCACTAAGGATGGTGTTCGTATCTACAAAGACTTTCAGTGGGAGACAAAGGAGTCTGTAGCAGATGGGAGTTGGCGTGTAACACTTTTTTTTACATTCCCTGAGTATATTGAAACAAATGATACAGTTTTCCTTGTAAAACAGGATCTTATGACATTGAATTTAAAGAAAGATGGAACAACAGATCTAAAAATAGAATATCATTCAGACATAATTTTGAAATACAGCTTGTTTAAAAATGATAAAGTGATACCACTAAAGAGAATTATGCTCAATGATGCCAAAGAACAATTATGTAGTTATATTCTAAAGAACATAACGAAAGAGATACCATGGATAGATAGGACAAAAGTACAAATGTTGTCCGTTGATAAGCAGTTACAATATTTTCGTTTCTTTTTGCAAAATAGGTATTTCCAAGAGCATCGATTCTTCTTTTGGAAAATGGAAGGGTTGACTTTTAATTTTTCCAGACCAGTTTCACAAATGGAAGCACTGCACATCGTAGGGAATACGCGAAAAGAGAAGATAGTGAAAAGGGCTCTTTATCAAGGTTATGAAGATGCAATGCACAAGACGGGATACTATTATCCATACAGTGATTATATTTTTTCTAGAACGATTGACAATATTGATCTGCTTGCACAACTATATGCTTTACACCCTGTCATCAAACAAAATATTTTTACACCTGAGACAGTATCAGCAGCTATTGCCTTAATAAATTTTCTAAAAAATCACTATACCGAGAAACAGATAGTTAATCTTTTTACCAAGGATATACAAGATACCAATGGATACAAAGAAAAATTACTCTTATTTAGAGACACATTGAATATGATAGATGCACATAATGCCATTGGTTCACTTGAAAAACATTTTATGAAGGTAAAACTTACTGCAAAAAAGCTCCATGATGAAATAGTAAGGGTTTATCATATCGTTTCATATGAACTTGATGCAAAAGAGGAGTTTGAATATGATCAGATCTATGTATCGGCTTGTCAAGAGCATGAAGGTTTGGAGTTTCGATTGCCATTGACAGTAAAGGAATTGAGTTTATGGGCAAAGACACTCCATAATTGTATGGTTGGTTATACAAAAAGAATTCATCAGCATAACTCTATTATTTATGGCATCTTCAAAAATGATGAACTTTTATATGCTATAGAGTTGAATGGTTTTAGGGTTGTGCAGGCTAAGGGAGTTTCTAACTCCATGGTTCCCGACAAGGTTGTAAATGTTATTAATAGTTGGAGAAGTAGCATTTTAGAATTCTTTGGGTAAAATTTAGGTTAATATGAGTAGTTAGGAATAGATTTGAGTGATCATAACATGATATTAAAAACATAATAATTATATCTTTTCTGCTTTGTCAATAAAATTTTGAACAATTAAAAGTTTTATTATAAAGTGTTAGATATTATCTAACAAATAACTGAGGAGATGTAAGTGGAGATCAAAGGTTTTAGAGAAGTTACATTTATAGAAGATAGTCAAATTGTTATAGATGTACCAGAAGAGTTGTGTGAAAATGAAGAGTGTGAAGATATTGAAGTAGAAGTAACAGTTGTTTTTAAAGATAATTCAAAGAGTAAAGAAATACTTGAAGAAAAAAAATCTTGGAATAATAGAATTTATATTTTAAATAAACTTGATTCAGCATTTAAAGATGATAGAAAAGAACTTGAAAAAATTGGTTTTAAAAGGATACACAAAAATAAAGATGATGAAGTTTGGGAGATACCAAATGATTATGATTTTGATTGGCAAACAGAGAAATTTGTAAAAAGGATTCCGGAAAATATTTGGAGAGGTTGGGAATATAGTCTTCGATTTATTGATGATAACTATGAAAGAGATTCAAAAGAGTTAAAGGAACTTGGATTTAAAGTTACATATACAGGTAAGCATGGTGAGACTTGGTCTCGATAAAGTTTTTTTTTGATAGATAAAGTCATATTAATATAAAAACCAGATAAAAGACTAGGGTAAAAAATGTACCAAGAAATACAGAGCATAATATATTATTTTCAAAAATAATATAGTGTAGAAAGTATAAAAATAGTAGAGTTCAATAGTAATGATTTTGATGGCATGATATAAGAGACCAAAGAACTCATTGAAAACAATACTAAGGTTATTTGTGAGGCTGCTTTTAAAGAAAAAGACATATTTTCAATGGTAGATATATTGGTAAAAAATGGCGACACTAGGGATGTTATTAATAGTTTGTAAAGTAATATTTTAGAAGTATTAAGATAGGATATGAGGCTTTTTTGGAGAGTACGTATGATAAATAAAGAAATGAAATATAAACTTTTTTTTGAATCAATAAAAAAGTTTAAGGAAGAACAGCAGAAACAGAAACAAAGAGGACTCAATAATTATAATATTTTAACAACTGTTTTAAAACCTCATGATGAAGTGCGGTTACATTCACGAATGATTGCATCACTTCTTAATATAAATGGAGAGCATTTTCAGGATACACTTTTTTTAGATAAGTTTCTAGATATCGTACATATAAAAGATTATAATTGTCAAAACTCTAAAA
>JALUXP010000121.1 GCA_027013295.1 Sulfurimonas sp. | reverse complement strand
GAGAACTATATTCAGATGTTAGACTTGATGAGTATGTTTAGCATGGAGGAGTTATTGGATATGAAGCAGGAATTAGTTAAGATAATGGGAATGGATATTTAGGTGCAGAGTTGTGTAGAAAGGTATGATTCTAGTACAAGTTTTAAAAATACTATCGCTTGTACTCGTTCTTCAGGGTTTTTATAATTTCTAGATTTTTTTTGATGTATGTAAGTTATGTAGTTTGTTTCTTCGTTTATACTAATAAGCTTTTTATCAATACCTTTGTTTATTAAAAGTTGATTGATGTCTAGTTCTTTATTTAAATCCATTATTATCCCTGATAAATATTATTTAGATATTTTAGCAAAATAAAGTGATAATTTTCGAGCTATTTAATTATTCAATGATTTCATGTGAAATAATTTCACTTTACATAAGTGTGGAATTGTAAAGTATTACTTTCCAAAGGTAGATATAGGGTATATTTTTAATAAAAGTAGTTTTCTTAAAGTCTCTAAAAGTTCGTAATTTAAGTGATTTTGAGAGATTTAATTATTTGATGGTGCGGATGAGAGGACTTGAACCTCCACGCCTTGCGGCACCAGATCCTAAGTCTGGCGTGTATACCAATTTCACCACATCCGCATGTGATTGTTAATAAGAGTAGAATTATAGTTTAAAATTCTTTATCTTACTTGAATAATTCTACAGATAAATGGACTTTGTTCATTTATCGTTCATATAGTGGTACGCCCTACACGATTCGAACGTGTGACCGATGCCTTAGAAGGGCATTGCTCTATCCAGCTGAGCTAAGAGCGCATACCTAATCAGTTAAGCTGATAAATCTTGACAAACTAAATACTTCAAGCAAATCTTTTTACATAAAATGTAAAAATCTTTAGTGCCAAAGCGGCTAGCGTAATAAAACGGACTTGTTCGTTTTATGTTCTAAAAGATGGTACGCCCGATAGGATTCGAACCTATAACCCTCGGAGCCGAAATCCGAAACTCTATCCAGTTGAGCCACGGACGCTTTTATCATTTATAGTTTTTGTTAAAAAGTTATATAATAATCATGGGGTGAGATACGGGATTCGAACCCGCGACCCCCGGCACCACAAACCAGTGCTCTAACCAACTGAGCTAATCTCACCATATATTTTGATTGTTTATATAAAAAAAGGATGGTCGGGGTGAAAGGACTCGAACCTTCGGCCCCCTGGTCCCAAACCAGGTACTCTAACCATACTGAGCTACACCCCGACCTATTTACAAAAACCAGCCAATAGCCGATTAATGAGCCGGAATTATAGTCAATAACACTTAAAAAGTCAAGGTTTTTTAGCTACAATATGTAAATTAAGTTTTGAAGGTTCAAATTGAATGATTATTTCACTGCAGTCAACCATTTTTTAGAGACTATACTGTTTTTCGATATCTTATTTGGAAGTGTCGAAGGTGCAAAAATTCCTTTTTTGGTTGCATGGCTTATAATAGGAGGTGTTTACTTTACTTTCATTACAAGGTTTATCAACCTTCGTGCTTTTAAGCATGCTTTTGATATTGTCAGAGGTAAATATAGAACTAAAGATGACAAAGGACAGATTTCACCATTTGGCGCTTTAAGTACAGCTCTTAGTGCTACAGTAGGTCTTGGAAATATCGCAGGTGTTGCACTAGCAGTTTCCATCGGTGGACCAGGGGCGACTTTCTGGATGATAGTTGCTGGTTTTTTAGGGATGAGTTTAAAATTTAGTGAAGTAACTCTCTCTTTACAGTACCGTGAATTTTTAAAAGATGGCTCAGTTATGGGTGGAGCTATGGAGTACCTCTCTAAAGGTCTTGCTTCAAAAGGTTACGCAACGCTTGGAAAATATTTAGCAATTTTCTTTGCTGTTTTGATGATAGGGGGTGCTATAGGTGGAGGCAATATTTTTCAAGTTTCTCAAGCTTATAGTGTTCTCTCACATGAAGTTCCATATTTTGATGCAAATCCTCTTGTCTTTGGTTTTTTACTTGCTGGTTTAGCTGGCTTAGTTATCATCGGTGGTGTGACACGCATAGCAAGTACTACTGAGAAGCTTGTCCCTGTCATGGTTGTGATTTATATCGCTGCATCATTATGGATTCTTGGTAATTTTTATGAAAAAATAGATGATGCCTTTCTTCTTATCTTTAGTGAAGCCTTTAACTCAAATGCACTTTATGGAGGAACTATAGGAGCACTTGTACAAGGCTTTCAGCGTGCAGTTTTTTCTAGCGAAGCAGGACTCGGTTCCTCACCAGTAGCCCATGCACCTGTAAAAACAAAGTATCCTGTTCGTCAAGGTTTCGTAGCACTTTATGAACCATTTATCGATACAGTAGTTATCTGTACTATGACCGCTTTGGTCATCATTATCACAGGAGTGTATCAAGTAGATGGTCCATATACTGCTCTCATAGCTGCCAAAGAGGGAGCTGCTTTAACCTCTGTAGCGTACGGTACCATCATAAGTTGGTTTCCCGTTGTTCTCTCAGTGAGTATCGCTTTGTTTGCTTTTTCCACTATGATTGCTTGGGCATACTATGGCGAGAGGGCGTGGGTATATCTCTTTGGAAGTAAATACTCTATCATCTATAAACTTCTCTATTTAGCACTTGCTGTCATCGCAACCACAGTCAAGACTGCTATTTTAGTTGATTTTAGTTTTATGCTCATGTTAACTATGGCATTACCAAATATCTTTGGGCTTTTTATCTTAAGTGGCGATATTCAAATACAACTCAAAGAGTATTTGATAAAACTCAAAAGTGGTGAACTTGATGCAGAGGCTCTCAGATGAGTATCAAAGAACAGTGCCTCAACATTCTAAAAACAGCAGGAATAGACAGTGCATCAGAGATAGATTTTAGAGTAAATGAAGAGATGCATTCTCTCTCCATTGAGTATATTTTAGACACTTACATGTTGGCATCGCAAGAGTCTCAACTTCTGTTTCTGACAACTCTCAAAAAGTCAGTCGATGCAGATGTTCTCGGTATAGATAAGTTTTTTGAAGGGATGGGACAGCTTCTTCTCATGAGCCAACTTTCCAAAAGATTTGATATTTAACCTAAATTATGCAATAGACAAATTTTAGAAATTTCTATTGTATAATTTGGGTTTAAGCATTTCTGATATTTACTTTAGTTATAATTCTTTATGAACGATAACATAAAAAGATCAATTTTATATACCGCTTTCATCATATCCATCATTGGTTTTTTCCATCTCATAGATATTTGGCATGCAAAAAATATAGCACTTCAAAATAACATTTTACTCAAAGAGGCTAAAACACTTTTTCAGGATCAAATAAATATTAGAAAATGGAACTCTATGTATGGTGGTGTCTTTGTAAAACCACATAAAGATGAAGAACCAAATCCTTATCTAAAAGACAATACTCTTAAAGTTAATGAAAAATTGACACTTATAAAAATCAACCCTGCTTCTATGACTAGGCAACTCTCTGAACTCTCAAATAACGACAGATATCAGTTTAGAATTACAGGACTCAACCCCATCAATCCAGAAAATATTCCCAACCAATTTGAACTCAGAGCATTAAAACACTTTGAAAAAAAGAAAAAATCTTTAGAGTATTATGAATTTGACCAAAACAATAAATTTTACTATATGGGTGCACTTCTCACAACAGCCTCTTGTCTTACCTGCCACCAAAATCAAAACTATACTCTTGGAGAGATTAGTGGAGGGATAAGTATCAGGTTAGATGCTACACAACACAATATGATACTTAAATCAATGCAAAGAAAAGTTTTGTATGCCAAAATATTTATATTTGTCTTTGCTACTATTGTTCTTGTGCTCCTAAATAACCAACTCAATAGTAATGTGAAACTACAAGAAGAGGTTCAAAAAAGAACATCTGAAATAGAATCTACTAAAGATTTAATGCAAAAAATCTTAGATGCAGACATGAGCTTTTTATTTTTAACAGACAAAAAAAATCTTATTTTTACAAATAAAACTGTACTGGATTTTGCTGGATACTCAACACTTGAAGATTTTAATCTTCATTTTGGTGATATATCTTCCAAGTTTGAACTTGTGGATGATGAGGACTTTTTGAGACCGAGTGATGATACTGAGCATTGGGTAGATGCACTGTATAAACAACAAAAACATAAAAATCTCAAAATTCTTATCATTCATAATGGGATGAAAATATACTTTAGACCTCATGCTAAAAAGATTTTTTCTCAAAATAAAACCTTGTACCTCATATCTTTTGATGTCATTACAAATGAATATGAAGAGATACAAGCACTAGAAGAGAAAGCTTCCCTTGACCATCTTACAGGACTCTTTAACCGAGGAAAACTTGATGAGATTCTCACCCAAGAGATACAACTTTCAAATACAGTAGGCTCACCACTTTCTATCATCTTTTTAGATATAGATCACTTTAAAAAAGTCAACGACACTCTAGGGCATGATGTTGGAGATATTGTCCTCATCCAACTTGCTGACATCCTTACTTCACATATAAGAAGAGGTGACTTTGTAGCTCGTTGGGGTGGAGAAGAGTTTCTCATAGCCCTTCAATCAACTACAAAAAAAGAAGCTGCTCATCTAGCAGAGAAAGTTCGTCTAGCAGTAGAAAATTTTAGATTTGAAAAAGCAGATAAAGTCACCATCTCTCTTGGTGTCACACAACTCCTTACTGGTGAAGATCAAAACTCATTTATCAGAAGAGTCGATGAAGCACTCTATGAAGCAAAAGGTGGGGGAAGAAATATGGTGGTTGTGAACTAGGTATGATTCCCGATTGCTCGGGAACAACTAAAACTGAATAAGTCCGTCTATAGGGCTTGAAGCTGTAGCATAAGGTTTTTTTGCAATTCTTCCTGCAAGATAGCTCATGCGACCAGCACGAACTGCATGTTTCATAGCCTCAGCCATCACCATAGGGTTCTGAGCTTGAGCAATAGCTGTATTTGTCAAAACACCCTCTGCACCAAGTTCCATAGCATAAGCTGCATCACTTGCACATCCTATCCCTGCATCCACTATGACAGGAAGGTTCACCGCATCTTTGATAAATGCTACATTGTAAGGGTTTTGAATCCCAAGTCCACTCCCAATAGGAGCAGCGAGAGGCATGATAGCATGCGCCCCTGCATCTTCAAGTCTTTTTGCCATGATCGGGTCATCTGATGTATATGCCATGATGGTAAAACCATCTTTTGCAAGCACTTTACATGCCTCAATAGTCTCTAAAACATCAGGGTAAAGAGTCTTAGCTGTATCTCCGATAACTTCTAGTTTTATCAGGTCTATCCCCGTAGCTTCACGAGTTAAACGAAATGTAGTTATGGCTTCTTGTGCTGTAACACATCCCGCAGAGTTTGGCAAAAACTTTACATTTGTCCCTGCAAAAGTATCACGGAGATTTTCTTTGTCTGGGTCAGTGATGTTAAGACGACGCACCGCAACGGTGATGAGTTCACTCCCAGATGCAAGAGTCGCATCTTTTGTCATCTCAAATGAGTCGTATTTTCCACTTCCAACGATAAGACGAGAACCTAGTTCATATTTTCCGATTTTTAGTATATTATCCACTTAAATTCCTATAGTTATTATTATTTTCTTAATCTGGTTCAAAGAACCTAGCTTTAGTGCCTTAGCGGCGAGCGTAGCCAAAGGGGCTTTGCTTATTTGGCGTATTATAATGTAAGCTATCTTATAACTTACTAATCCCATCTATCAAATCATCTGGCGTAAGAGAAAAATCAGCACCTGAATAGTTTTGAGCTAATTTTGTATGTGCTAAGGATGCACTAATTGTAGCTTCTTTAGCATCATAGCCTTGTGCTAAGAGTGCACCTATGAGACCACTAAGCACATCACCACTACCACCTTTAGCTAACTTCGCACTTCCATAAGCATTGATAAAGAACTCCCCTCCATAAGCGATAATAACATTTGCTCCTTTTAAAAGTAAAGTTACATCAGGATAAAGCTCACTAAACATCTCTACATATTTAAAGCGATTTTTTTGTAAAACCTCAACACTTATGTTTACTAAATCCAACTCTTTTAAAAGATGTACAAACTCTTTTGGATGTGGTGTTAAAACTACATTTTTTCTCTCTAAAAATTTCTTAATAATACCCATACTGAAAATATCAGCATCAATAATGATGGGATACTCATTGTCTAAAAACTTTGCTAACTCTTTATCATTAAAGTCATCACCTAGACCCATACCTATTGCTAAAGCAGTTGTATTACGA
>JALUXP010000120.1 GCA_027013295.1 Sulfurimonas sp. | reverse complement strand
GGTTAGCTTAGGTGTATCACAAATCAATTTAAGTAAAAACCAAAATATACAAGACGGACTCGAGCAAGCTGATGAGGCACTCTATCTCGCTAAAAAAACTGGAAGAAACAAAACAATAGTTACGCATTAAGATATATCTCTTTGGAATTTAGAATTAATACTGAAAATTTATTTGGATTTTCAAACTTTTTTTATCCTATAGATAAATTTTAATTTTAACTACGCAGGCATACAAAGTTTACTTTAGTTTTCTTTTTTAGTTTTTTTACATGAAATTATTTGGTTTTTCAAATAAATAATCTTTTAAAAAATTATCTTTATCTTTTTTTGATGAGCTTCACGCCCATCTCTACATGGTGCGTATATGGAAACTGGTCAAAGAGTGCCATGGAGACAACTGTATGTGTACTGCAAATAATCTTCAAATCTCTTAAAAGGCTCTCAGGGTTACAAGATATATAAAGTATGTTATCAAAACGGGTACTAAACAAACAAGTAGCATAGTCCATACCACTTCTAGGAGGATCTACAAAGATAGTGCTAAAATCATAACTCTCTATCGCTATATCTTTCATCCTACGGAACTCACGCACCCCATCAAGTGCATCTGTAAACTCTTCAACACCCATACGGATAAACTCTATATTTTTTACATCATTAAGTTGCATATTTGTTTTTGCAGCATTAATAGAAGATTTGGATATCTCTGTAGCTAAGACTTTTGTGAATTTTGTAGCAAAAGGTATGGTAAAATTTCCTGCTCCACAGTAGAGTTCAAGAAGATCGCCACCTGCCCCATCAAGTTGCGATAAAGCCCAAGATATCATCTGCTCATTTACTTTAGTATTTGGTTGCGTAAAACTATTTTCTATATAATTAAATTTATATTCTCTCTTTTGTATAAATAAAGATTCAGTTATAAAATCTTGCCCTACAACTATTTTTTGTTTTCTTGCTCGACCTATGACATATATATCAAGTATCTCAGCTATCTCTTTTGCTTGATCCAACCAAGAATCATCTAATTGTCTATGGTACAAGAAAGAGACAACCATCTCACCACTTTGAGCACAAAGAAAGTCAACTCCAAATAGTTTAAAATCAATACCTTTTTCTTTGATAAGATTGAGAAGTTTTGGCATTAGTTGGTTTATATGGGAGTTTACTTGTGGACACTCAGCGACAAACACAGCACCCTTAGTTTTATCTACATTATTCATTGCATAATGTATTGTCTCGCCATCATGCCAGATTTTAAATTCACTACGAGAACGATAATGAATATCTAGAGACTCAAAGACAGATATATCACCATCAAAAAAATCTAAAAATCTTTCTTTATTGAGTTCTAGCTTTTGCCTAAGTTGCCCAGTGTAGCCCTCATCATAAACTACACATGCACCACATGAACCAAAATACTCACAAGTCATTTAATACTCGCAATAAGGTTACCAACTAACAAACTCCATCCATCTATAAGGACAAACAAGAGTATCTTAAAAGGCAGGGAGATCATAACAGGGGGGAGCATCATCATACCCATGGACATCAAGATAGATGCTACTACCATATCTATCACTAAAAATGGTAAAAAAAGTAAAAAACCTATCTCAAAAGCAGTTTTAAGCTCACTGATGACAAAAGATGGGATGATAACGGACATCGGCACCTCTGCAATGCTTTGAGGATTTGGCATCTTTCTAATACGGATAAAAAGAGCTAAATCTTTCTCTCTTGTATTTCGTACCATAAAATTTTTAAATGGGAGTGCAGCTTTATCAAAAGCTTCTTCGTAACCTATCTTTTTTTCTATATAAGGTTTTATCCCTGTTTCATAAGATTTAGTCCCTACTGGCTCCATCACAAAAAAAGTGAGTATCATAGCAATCATCACTAAGAGCTGTGTAGGTGGTACTTGTTGTGTACCAAGTGCTTGGCGTAAGAAGCCAAGTACAATGATAAATCTTGTGAAAGTTGTCATCACCAAAATCATACTTGGTGCTAAGAAAAGAAGTGTTAAAAGGATGAGTACATTTAAAGAACTCACTAACTGCTCTGGTGTTTTTGGTGCAGATAATTCAAAATTCATAGTGGGAATACTAACAGCTTCAGCTCCTAATATAGAAGCTAACAAAAGCAAAGATAAAAGAATTCTAATCATTATTTGGCGCTAGCCTTATCTAAGATGGTTTTTTTAATCTTTGCTTCGTTGGATGATTTTGATCCATAAAAATGAATCTCAACTCTACGGTTTTTTGCTCTCCCACTTTTTGTAGCATTGGTAGCTTTTGGGGTAAACTGAGAAAATCCAGCAGCACTTACCCGCTTTGGACTAACCCCATCTAAAACTAACTCTTGAAGTACAGAGATAGCACGAGCAGATGAAAGCTCCCAATTATCTTTAAATGGAGAGTTTTTACTTGGAGGTCTATTGTCTGTGTGTCCTTGAACGCTTACTTTTGTTGTATTTGGCAATTCATCTATAATAAGTGCTATGCGTTTTAAAAACAAAAGTGTGTCTTCATTTACAATAGTTGCACTGCCCGCTTTAAAGAGTAGGGATGCTGGTAATTCTATTACAAAACCCTCTTGTGCTTCTTCCATCGAGATAGTAGGTCCGTGTCCTTTTTCCATCATCTCATTTGCATCGATAATAGCTTGAGAAACTCTATTGACCTGTTCACTTGTTTCATCTTGCGTTTCAATCGGTGTAGATTCTTGGATACGCTGTTTAGAGATCTCTGTTTTTGTTCCACCCTCAAGTACACTCATAGCCCCTGAAAGTGATCCAATCGCCTCAGATACTTTTTTTGCATCCATGCTTGACATAGATAAAAGGAGTACAAAAAAACAAAGTAAAAGAGACATAAGATCTCCAAATGCTGCGAGCCATGCGGGGAGACACTCTTCGCAATCAGGACATTTTGTTTTAGCCATTGTTAAATACTTTTAGCATCTTCACGCTGTAATGGCGGTAAGTATGCAATCAATTTTGCTTCTAAATCTCTTGGAGCATCACCTGATTGGATAGACATAATTCCAGTTAAGATAATCTGTTTAACTAACTCTTCTCCATCATTTCTAATCAATAAAATATTTGCGATAGGTGCTCCAAAAATATTTCCAATCATAGCACCATACATGGTAGTGAGTAAAGCAACTGCCATAGATGGTCCAATAGCTGATGGATCAGCCATATTTAAAAGCATCGCCACAAGACCAATAAGCGTACCAATCATCCCCATAGCACCAGCAAGACCAGCCCACTGTGAAAACATCGCTGCATTTCCTTTGTGCCTTGTGCTTGTTTGTTCCATCTCTATCTCTAAGAGGTCTCGGATAGTTTCTGGTTCACTTCCATCAATGGCCATTGATAGACCTTTTTGCAAAAATTCATTTTCTTCATTGTTCGCTTCACCTTCAAGTGCTAACAAACCATCTTTTCTTGCTTTTGTAGAATAGGCTACAAGCTTTTTGATGAGCTCTGCAACATCTTCTTGAGGTGGTTTAATAGCTACCATAAAGACTTTAACAAATGCTTTCATCTGTTCTGGTTTAAAGGATATTAACAACGCCCCAATACTACCACCGATAACGATAAGAACTGAAGGTATATCGATATATGCACCTACACCAACCCCCATAGCCATAGCACCTAAAAGAAGTGCCATAATTAAAACAATACCAATGACCGTACCTAAATCCATTTAATAGCCTCTATAAACCCAAGTTATACGATATTTGATAACTTTGGATAAAAATAATTCTCTTATAATACCACTTTCCTTTAAAATTGTCTCTTAAAATGGTAAAATTCCATCAACAAACGATTTTCAAAGAAGAGTTCATGGATAAAAACAATATAAGTATAGTTATTTTGGCTGCTGGCAAAGGGAGTAGAATGAGATCAAATAAAGCAAAAGTTTTACACGACATAAGTGGTAAACCTATGCTTTATCATATCATTAAAGCTTCTAAGCAAATCAGTAATGACATTAGTGTGGTGACAGCCCATCAAAAAGAGAGTGTACAAAAGATTATGAACTCTTATTTTGATAATATCAACTTCATAGTCCAAGATGCCGACCGCTACCCTGGAACTGGTGGTGCAATGATGGATGTAAAACCAAGAAATGAAAAAGTTCTTGTTCTCAATGGCGATATGCCCCTGATAAACGCTAAATCACTACAAGGTTTTTTAGATACCGATGCTGACATCATCATGTCTATCTTTGAACTACAAAATCCAGATGGCTACGGTAGGGTAAAGATAGAAAATGGACTTGTTCAGTATATAGTGGAACAAAAAGATGCCAATGATTCTGAACTAAAAATACATAGTGTCAATGCTGGAATATATGCCTTTAAAAGAGATGTCATAGAAAAATATATACCCCTGCTCTCAAATGATAATGCACAAAAAGAGTATTATCTGACAGACATTATATCTATGGCAAAAAGTGATGGATTGAGCATCAAACCACTTAAAGTAGATGAGCAAAGCTTTAAAGGGGTGAACTCCAAAAAAGATCTAGCTGATAGTGAAATAATTATGCAAGATATGATTAAAACACAATGGATGCAAGCTGGTGTTACCATGAATCTACCCTCAACTACATATATAGAAGAAGGTGTAACTTTTGAGGGTGAGTGTATTGTAGAAAATGGCTGTAGAATCACAGGTAACACTCTCATTAGCGATTCACATATCAAGGCAAATTCTATAGTTGAAGATTCTATTGTAAAAAACTCTGACATAGGACCGTTAGCACATCTCCGCCCTGCTTCATATATCGAAGATACCCACATAGGAAATTTTGTAGAAGTGAAAAAAAGTTCACTCAAAGGTGTTAAGGCTGGACACCTTAGCTATATTGGTGATGCACAAGTAGATACTGGGACTAACATAGGGGCTGGTGTTATAACATGTAACTATGATGGAATACACAAATACAAAACAATTATAGGTAAAAATGTTTTTGTAGGAAGTGACACGCAACTCGTAGCCCCAGTAACTATAGAAGATGATGTAATGATAGCGGCTGGGACTACGGTAACAAGCTCAAAAGTTCCAAAAGGCTCTCTAGCACTGAGTCGCACTAAACTCAAATTAATTGAAAATTTTTATTATAAATTCTTTTCAAAAACCAAATAAAGATAAATAATATGCTAATACCCGATAATTTATTAAAACAAAAAAAGATACTTTTAGGACTAACAGGTTCTATAGCTATTTACAAATCCTTAGAACTCGTTAGGCTACTTACAAAAGCTGGTGCAGAGGTAAAGATAGTGATGAGCGAATCTGCTAAAAAGTTTGTCACTCCACTTACCTTTGAGACACTCTCATCCAATCAAGTGCTAGATGACTTTAACGAATCATGGGCATCAGAGCATAATCATATCAAGATAACTGAGTGGTGTGATCTGTTTGTTATAGCTCCCACTACTGCAAATACCATAGCAAAACTAGCAAATGGTATTGCCGACAATATGCTACTACAGTGTGCCCTAGCCTATCCAGGGGAAAAACTCATTGCTCCCTCTGCAAATACAAATATGCTTGAAAATCCACTCACAAAAGCAAATCTTAAGATGTTAGCTATTGCCAACTACAAAGTGATAGATACACAAACAAAAGAACTCGCTTGTAAGACTACTGGTGATGGAGCGATGGCAGAGCCACTAGAGATATTTTGGCAGTGTGCAAGAGAGTTACTCAAAGAGGCTTTCTGGGAAGATAGACGCGTCATAGTGACAGGTGGCGGGACTATAGAGAAGATTGATGATGTCAGATACCTTTCAAACTTTTCAAGTGGAAAAATGGCATCTTCACTTGCAACTGCTCTTTTTTGCAAAGGTGCCGATCTCAATCTCATAGCTACAAAGTTTGAGGACAACCTCCCTCTTGCTATGCATACCATAGCTGTTGAAGATACAGAGGAGATGTTAGAATACCTCAATGATTCTATCCGTATTGCTAAAAAAGGGAAGCTCTCTAAACCCTCTATTATGCATAACGAGCAGATACAACTCATCCAAAAAAAGCCTTACCTTTTTATGGCTGCTGCAGTAAGTGACTTCGTACCAGAGTTTGTCCAAAGAGGGAAACTCAAAAAAGATATGCTTGGAACTAAGTGGGAACTCAAACTCAAACAAAACATTGATATTCTTAGCACTATAGATAAAACAGACATAACAACAGTTGCTTTTAAAGCAGAAATGGACGCAAGTGTCGCAACAGCAAATGCATCAAAACTTTTAGACACAAAAGAGGTTGATGCAGTATGTCTCAATATACTAACAGATAGTTCAAGTTTTGGTAGTGCTACTAACAAGATTGATTTTATCAAAGCCGATGGGATAGAATCTCTCCAAGATACAGATAAACTCAGTATTTCATTTGAAATCCTTGCACATTCAAAAAAACTCTAATCTAAAAAAGATATAATAAGAAAATCAAACAACTTTGAGACTGAGTAAGGAATTTTAATGAATCAAGCTTCACACATCGCTATCATCATGGACGGAAACGGTCGCTGGGCTGAAGCAAAAGGTCTTAAACGAGTCAAAGGGCATAAAGTAGGTGCTGAAGTAGTTCGTAAAGTCACTGAGTATTGTGCTGCCAATAAAGAGATAAAGAGGCTCACTCTTTATGCTTTTTCTACTGAAAATTGGAAACGACCGAGACTTGAAGTTGAATTTCTTATGAAACTTCTTGAAAAATATCTTAAAAATGAACTCACAACTTACTTAGATAACAACATCAGATTTGAGCCCATAGGAGACACAAGAGCTTTTTCAAAATCTCTACAAAAAATGATACACCATGTTCAAGAAAAAACAGCACATTGCGATGGACTTGTGCAGTCTTTAGCTTTGAACTATGGTGCAAAAGATGAGATGCTTCGAGCTATCAACTCTTTGAAGAACCATAAAGATGAGATCACAGAAGAGATGCTCTCCCATCAACTTGATTGTAAACATGATGTTGATCTGCTCATACGCACAGGTGGTGACCATAGACTCTCCAACTATCTTCTCTGGCAATCCGCCTATGCGGAGATATTTTTCAGAGATACACTTTGGCCAGATTTTTCATCAGCTGAACTTGAAAAAATCATCAAAAACTTTAAAAAAATTGAGAGAAAATTTGGTGGATTAAAATGATAGAACTTCTTTTTTCTTTTATCCTTGGAACACTATTAGGTTCTTTTATAAATGTAATTATTTTACGAATACCAAAAGATGAAAGCGTCGTCTTTGGTGCTTCACATTGCGTAAGTTGTGATGTCCCTTTAAAGCCATGGCACAACATCCCTCTTTTTTCATGGTTATTTTTAGGTGGAAAATGCTCCTACTGTAAAGCTAAAATATCTTATCAATACCCCATCATAGAGTTGATTTCAGGACTCATTTTTTTAGGTTTAGCTACAAAATACCCACCCTCTTTACCTATACTTTTCATAGGGCTGAGTTTTCTGATGCTTCTTGGGCTTTCCATGATAGACTTTAAGTATAAAATGGTTCCTGACTCACTCAATCTTTTAGCCCTCCTCTTTGCTATTGTTGGGGCTTGGAGCATACATGGCATCATGATAAACTTTCAGAATGCTCTCCTTTTTGCTGGTGGATTTACTTTGCTTCGGTTTACACTCTCCTACATACTCACATCCTCTGCACATAGACAAGCAAACAAACATAAAACAAGCTGGACTACCCATTACCAAACCTATCCATTCATAGAAGCTATGGGAGAGGGAGACATCATGGTTGCAGCTACTATGGGTGCTTTACTTGGGTTACAACTCACTCTTGTAGCTATATTTTTCTCCGCTGTTTTAGCACTTCCCGTGATGTTGGCTGTTCAAAATAGAAGTGAAGAAGAACAAAGAGTTCCTTTTGTTCCATTTTTAGCGCTTGCAACATTTATAGTATATATGCTCGATAGCCCAATCATGTCATATATAGTGGAAAATTATTAATAATGAATAGACTTCAAAAGTACATTTTAAATCATCTCTCTGTACTCTTTTTATCGATCTTCATTCCACTATTTTCTATAGCTTCTGTTATCTTTCTTATCAAGATGGCTGCCTATACTGCTCTGATACAACTTGACCTACTTGAGATGGGAAAACTCTATATATTTATACTCCCTGAACTCTTTTTTTATACCTTACCTTTTTCATTTTTTATAGCTACTGCTTTAACCCTTTTTAGACTTTCAAACGACAATGAAATCATAGTAATGTTTTCACTTGGTATCCACCCAAATTTTATCATCAAGACATTGCTAAAACCAGCAGCCCTTCTAAGCGTTCTATTGCTCTTTGATTTTTTTATTTTATATCCACATGCTAAAACATTGTCAAAAAACTTTTTTCTTTACAAAAAAAGTGAAGCACGATTCAATCTTAGTGCATCAGAGTTTGGACACAGTTTTGGGGAGTGGTTGCTCTACATAGGTAAAGAAAATGCCGATGAAACTTATGGTGATGTATTTTTATTTAAAAAAGATAAAAAAGGGAATGAAGAGGTCTTGATCAGTGCTAAACATGCAAAAATCATTACAAAATCAAATATCTTAAGATTGGAACTTAAAGATGGAGAGGGCTATAGTTACACAAAAGAAAATTTCTCTCAAATCGATTTTGATACTATGTATATCAATGATTCACTAACAGCAAATTTGATTCAGTATGAAACCCCACTCAAATATTGGCAATCAGATATCAATAAGGAAAAAAAGAAGCGTATGTTTATCCGAAATTCACTTATGAGTTTACTTCCACTGTTAACTTTACTACTAGCCGCAAGTATTGGGATTGTACACGCTAGGCACTCAAAGGGTAGAATCTATCTCTACCTTTTCTTATCTATTATTATTTATTATGAGTCCATTTTACTATTACAAAAACCGTTGAGTTACTACGCAATACCAACAGTAATATCTCTTTGGCTACTATCTACATTTATAATATACAAGAAAACTATAGTAGATAAGTTTTAATGCGTATTAAAATGACTCTTTCTTACAAGGGAAGCACTTTTTTGGGCTCACAGATACAAAAAAGTTCTCCAAATACTGTCAATGGGACTTTAGAACTTTTGCTTCAAAAGCTCAACATCAATTCAAAAGTGATTGCAAGTGGACGAACAGACAAAGGTGTTCATGCAACTGGGCAAGTTATACATGTCGATATACCAAATTTTTGGAATGATATAGAAAAGCTTAAAAGAGTGCTCAATGAGAGGATAGCACCAAATATTAAAATACTACAAATAAAAAAAGCAACCGATAATTTTCACGCAAGATTTGATGCAAAAAAAAGAGTTTACAGGTATCTCATAAAAGATGGTGAGCCTAATCCTTTTGAGAATGATTTTATAAGTTTTTATAAAGATGTAGACTTCAATACTTTAAAAAAAAATATAAAACTCTTTGAGGGTACATTCAACTTTATAAACTTCATGAAAACAGGGAGTGAAGTAAAATCAACTACTAGAGAAATCTACAAATCCTTTGCTTATAAACACAAAGATTATATAGTTTTATATTTTGAGGCAAATGGATTTTTAAGAAGTCAAATTCGTTTGATGGTTGGTTCACTCTTAAGCCTCGATGCCAAAGAGATACAAGAACAATTAAATGCAACAACTAAATATAAGGTCAAACCAGCCAAGCCTAATGGTCTCTATCTAGCTAAAATTAAGTACTAACTCCACCTTTCCCGAGGTGAACGAGAGAAAACAATATGCAGAAAAAACTCAACTAGCTTGTTTCATGACCTAATTTTTGCCCAAAGCATTCCGATATACTCATGAATAGCCATCCTAGAATCCTCTAAAGAGCCTGACTCCAGTGTTAGATGCAAAGTATCAGTTATATGAAAATCAGTAGGTGCTGGTATGGGATGCATCCCTAAACTCTCAAAGAGCATCATAGCCCGTGGCATGTGAGATGCAGAGGTCACAAGGATAAAAGGTTCATTTCCGACAATAGTTCTCGTAAAGAGTGCTTCCTCTTTTGTGTCTCTTGGGGTTGGATTTATGATAAGCTCTTTTTCATCTACACCAAGTTCTATAGCAAGTTGTGCATTCATCAAAGCTGTTGGAGTTGATGTTTTTCCAGCATAACCTGTCAAAATAATTTTGGTGTTTGGTAATTTTCTATGGATAATTACCCCCTCTAACACTCTTTTTGTTGATGCACTACCTAGATGTGAACTTATAGGCTGTTTTTTATCTGTATTGTGTCCACCACCCAAGACATGTATGTAGTTCACAGAGGTTTTATAGTCATATTTTGGATACTGATTCTCTAGTCCCTGCACTAAAAGGTTAGAAAATGGTTCAAAAGAGAAAAGCACAAGGAGAAAGAAACCAATAGAGATGAAGATTTTTGCATAAGAGAATCTGTTTTTATACAAAAAGTACAAGCCAATCACTATAAGAGTGATTACAAGTCCCAATGGTTCTACAAAAAAAGTGATAAATTTCTTTACAAAAAAAGCAATGCTATCCATTATTTTTTTCCTTCTGATACTATTTTTTTAACACGAAAATAGACAAATGTTAAAATCAAGAGAGTGATACCAATAAAAGCTATGTAAAAAATATTCATCCCAAATTATATCCTTTTTACTCTACAATTTTAGATATAATTTCACCCAAAGGATACCCCTATGCAAATATTTGGCAGATTTGATACAAAATTTGATGATGAATTTTTAGTTGAACATTATTTATATATAAACGAAGATGATGAGATAATCTCACCTAAAGACTTAGAAGAAAAACTCAAAAAAAAGCGTAAACATGTAGCAGGGACTATCTTTTTGTATCATCCTTTTATGACACCAGTAGGATATAAACCTACAAGTTCGCTTACTTCTCAAGGGTATGAGTTTAATGGTCAGTTTGATGAACTCATTTTTGATGACTTTTCTAACCTTGTCTATCAGGCAACCAAAAATCTCTATAAAGGAAAGCTCATTGAGATAAAATACCTCTTTGGACTTAACGAGGCAAAACTTGATGATACTATTGCTATTGATAAGTTTGCAGTAGATATTGACCTTTACTATTCAAACCAACTCACACTTTTTGACAAAGAGATGAACTATCATGATGCACTTAACATTCCCATCAGTGGAAAATGGGTATTCATGGGCGTAGGTCACAAGTATCAACTGCAACATAAGGGCATCAAAGAGTATGTTAAAAATATTGCACTTCAAGCACAAAAACTTGGTAAAGAGGTAGTTTTCATTTATGATAGAAACCATAATGATACTGAGTGCATAGAAAACTCTTATTTCCTTGCTCCAACATCACCAGGAAAAGCTAAAGATACGCGTGCTTATGCTTTTAAAGGTGCCTTTATGACAAACCCTCCACAAAGAACAAGACTCCAATAAGTTACTGACCTTACGCACCTAGAGCATATCTGAGTGGTATAAGTTGCATTCAAGTTCAAGGCAGACCAGTTATTTTCTTCGTTTTGCCCACCGTGCAAAAAATCTTGCTGGGCTTAATGCATCATCAAGTTTTACACCTGCTACTATATGGCGACAAAGCATTTTTGCCAAGTAAGGTGCAAGGACAAAGCCATAACCACCATTACCATTTATCATATAAAGCTTTGGATAGTAGAGAAAGTTTTTAAAATCAGGTTTTTTAACCTTTACTTTTCTCTCACAACACCCTAATGTTGCTTGAGATAAAACCAACCGACCCAAAAGGGGCATATAGTCAAACGAACCTGAACGCAGTCCCATATAGTCTTTTACTATCTCGACATCTTTGAGTTCTAACATTCGTGAGGCTTTTTCTAGTAACTCAACCCTACCTTCTTCAACATCATAAGGTTTTGTTGCAGTTTGGGGATGATAGTCAAGATTGTGTGTAGCACCAATAGCAACAATGCCATCCTTGCTTGGGGAGATAGAGACAAACTGATGAAGAGACTTATCGTTTATTGTGCTTGTTTTAACATCGATGCGATGTCCCCACACTCCGCGAAGCTTTATGTATGGCTCTTTGATAATATGTTCATACGCACCTGTGGCGATTACAACATGTTTTGCACTGTAAGTTTCATTTAAAACCCAGTAGTCATCTTCATAGACTAAGTCACTAATCTTCTCTTGTTTAAACTTGGCACCTTTACAAAGAGCATCACACATGGCGGATGCACTCACTATCCCTGCATCCATCAAAGGAAACTTTTCACCCTCATGAGTGATATGTTGCAGAGGTGCTTTTGTAAAAAGATAGGGGAAATTTTCTTCATAGAATTTCATACTATAAACAAAGGCTTTATCAATAAGTGCTTTTAACTCACCTGCTTTTGAAAATTTTGGAGAGATAAAAGCACCAGCAGCACCACTACCTCCAGAGGCTATTGCCTCTTTATCAAAGATGATAACACTCTTACCTGATTTTACCAACTCGTATGCGACACTTGAACCATTGATACCAGCCCCGATTATCGCAACATCATACATCTTCTAGATGCTCACTTCTTTGATGTCTGCTATCTCCAAGATACTTTTATAGACACTTGCAACTAAAGATTTACGATTTTTCTTAATCTTTTCATCTTCTGCATTGACCATAACTTCATTGAAAAAATTGTCTAGTTCTGGCTTCAGACCAAGTAGAGCATCAAGACGCTCCTCAAAACTATGGTATGTTTTTTCATCTACTTGATTATATTTTTCAAATAAGATTTTTTCTGCCTCAGCTTCAAAAAGCTGTGCATCTACACTTAAGTGTGCATCCAAGTCTATATCTTTGGTAATATTTGCAACGCGTTTAAAAGTAGAACTAATATCTGCAAAACCCTCAGAATTTACAAGATTGTTAAGAGCATCTATCTTTTTACCAATATTTAAAAGCTCTCTCTCACCAGAAGCTAGTACTGCTTCAATGATAGATGGATTTACCTTATAAAACTGTTTGATACGCTCTATGAAAAATATCTCTAACTTCTTCTTATCAAACTCAGCATAAGATGCACTCAGAGTTTCTATGGTATAAACAATATCAAACTCAAACTCAAATGCATTCACTATCTTGATAAGTCCATTGACTGCACGACGCAAAGCGAAAGGGTCTCTTGAACCTGTTGGAATCTGCTCAACACTAAAAAGACCTATAAGCGTGTCAAGTTTTAAACTCATCGCAACAATAGCACTCATTTTTGTACTTGGCAATTCACTATCTTCACCATCTGGAAGATACTGCTCTTTTATGGCAAGTGCTACACTCTGACTCTCTCCAGATTTAAGTGCATAGTAGTAACCCATAAGTCCTTGAAGCTCTGTAAACTCATACACCATCTCACTCATCAAGTCAGCTTTTGCAAGTTCTACTGCCCTCTCTAAGGATGCAGTATCTTCTAGTTTGTACATAAAAGCTAGGTTTGTAGCTATCTTAGCTTCGCGTTTTATCTTGTCTGCAACACTTCCAAGACCTTTAAAAAATGCTACTTTTTCAAGTCCTGCAATGCTTAGTCCAACTCTTAAATCATTTTCCCAAAAGAAAAATCCATCCGCTAAACGAGGTCGAAGTACTCTTTCATTTCCAGCAATAACTTCACTAAAGTTGTCTGTATAAGCATTGGATACTACACAAAATCTATTGATAAGTTTACCATCTTTAAAAACTGGAAAATATCTCTGATGCTCTTTCATCGAGGTGATGATAACCTCAGGTGGCAACTCTAAAAACTTTTCATCAAAAGAGCCAAGTAGTGGAGTTGGGTGCTCAGTGATAGCGACAACTTCAGCCAACAACTCTTCATCTACTTCGATTTTTACACCATTTTCTTTTTCTAACTTTGCAAATCTGTTTAAAATATCTTCTCGTCTTTGGTCTTGAAAAAGTGTCACCCCACCTTTTTGAAGAAGTTCAAAGTACTCTTTTGCCCCAACTACCTCAAGTTCATTAAAATCACTTATACGATGCACAAAAGTAGTCTTAGAAGATTTTACACCAAAAAGTTCAGCATCCACTAAATCATCTCCTAGCATCACATTGAGCCAACGGACAGGACGGATAAAACTCTCCGTATTGCTAGACCAACGCATAGACTTTCCAAAATCTAAAGATTTTATCCATTCGTTAACAATACCACCCAATAGTTCGCTTGATGCTCTTCCTTTGATATCCTTTTTAAAGTAAAGCACCTCTTTGGCATTTTTTTCACCACGACCGAGTTCCTCTACACTTACGCCACATTTTTTTGCAAAACCATGTGCAGCTGCTGTAGGCTCTCCATCTTTAAAAGCAGCCACAATAGGTGCTCCGAAAAACTCTTCAACACTATCTTCTTGACTTGTTTTAAACTCTCTATGCCATAGAACTAAACGACGGGGTGTATAGTAAAATTCAAACTCTCCAAGAAGAGAGTATTTTTCTAAAATATCTGCATATTTTTTTTCTATATTTTTTAATTCTTTAAGAAGGGGAACAGCTGGTAACTCTTCAACACCAATCTCTATAAGTAAAGGTTTTAGCATTTTTAGACTCTTTATGTTTTATTACCGCGATTTTATCTACTTCTTTGTTAAAAAGGGATAAATTAATATTTTCTTAAACAAGATAAATAAACTCTGGTTTAGGACAAGATATTATTATATTATTGCTACAATGTTGTAACAAAAAAATAAAAGGACATGAAAATGCCAAAGATTAACAAATATGAAAATATAGACAATGTAGAGCGTGAAGCTAAAAAAGATCTTATTGATCGTCACTCGCCATTTATCACAGTAGCTGGTGTTGCAAAAAAAGGTGAAATGCTCGCTGTAAATGTAAAAATGGGTCAAGAATATACTCACCCAGATGATTTTGATCACTTCATCGAGAGCATCACTCTTTTCAATGGTGACACTAAATTAGCTTCTGCTTCTTTTGTGCCTGGAACTTTAGGAAATGAAAAATCTCATGCAGAAGTGACTTTTAGCATCCGTCCAATGGGTAAAAAACTCAATCTTGTAGCTCATGGTTACTGCACTAAACATGGTATCTGGGAATCAACTCCAGTTGTTGTAGAAGTAGCAGAATAATCCACTTCTCTTAACTAAAAGCTTGAAAGCTTTTAGTTAAGTGCCTCTAAAACACTAGTAAAACCCTGCATCTGGTAACTTCCCACCAATAATTTTTGGATTATTATCTTTTAGTACATTAAAAAAGAATTCTAAATCTTTTTTTGCATCTTTTGCACTAACATTTTTAAGTTGCACATGATCTAAACTATCTGCAACAGCATCTGCATCTAACATTGGGATATATTTATGAACCAGCTTTCCAGCTTCTTCTGGATGTGTTTTATACCACTTAAGTGCTTTTGCATACTCTTCGTTAAATCGTTTGACTATATATGGATCTACTTTCCCGATCGTTGCTATACCAGCTTGTGGAATTTTACCTTCAATATGAAAAACTTCTCCCCACTCTTTTTGTAGGTCAGCACTTCTGTAGAGATCTGGTGCTATGAGTTTTAGGGGAAAAGAGTGTGTCTTTCTTAGTGCCATGGAGATGGCAGGTTCGACTAAAAGTGCATTATCTGCTCTTCTTAAAATCAACATTTGCATTGCATCAATAGGTGAACTGACATATCTAATTTTAAAATCTTTCTTAGGATCAAGCCCTTCACGCTTAACAATCTCTTGAAAAACTATATCTGGCATATCCCCACGAAAAGGCATTATAATTTCACATCCTTTAAAATCAGCTAAAGTTTTTTTATGCTTATCCCTTGTAAGCATCCCTAAGATACCCCAAACCGAAACATTTTGAAGTTTCATATCGACACCTTTGTTGTAAAGGTTTGCTGCTACATTTGTAGGCACTGCAATAAAATTTGCTTGACCTCTTAATGTCAAAGCACGAAGTTCATCTGGTGATTTCCACATAATAAACTTAACATTTTTCGCAACATCATCTAATGCACCACTTTCTATCATTCGCAATAGCGGATGTGATACACTCGCCATAGGACCACTTAGAGTAAGTGTGTCCACTTTTTTAAAATCATTTGCATTGAGTAGTGATACCCCTAGCAAACAAAATGTTATAACTTTTTTTATCATGATTTTTCCTTTATTGATACCAATTATCATATTTTTTAGTCCAAAGTTTAGCACTCTTGCTCTTAAACAGAGGTTAAACTGATATTTACTATCAATATTAACTATATTTAAGTTTTAAAATAATATACTTTGATGTTAAGTGCTTCTCCATAAATAACCCCAACTTCAGAGATTTAAAAAGAGGGCTACTGCAAGGCGAAAGGTTGCAGGAGCTACTAGTAGCTTCAATGCCTTTTAACGAAGCAGTAGCCCTCTTTTTAAATCTCCCTTCGGGCAATAAGTAAATAGCCCTATTGCGTCGTTAGATTTTATTGAATTAGCTACGGCTAGTCCTTCAAAAATCTGCCTAGCACTAGAGCTATTTACTTATTGCTGAAGTTGGGGTTATTTATGGAGAAGCACTTAATTATCACTAGAAGGAATATTTAATGAAGTTTCTATTTAAAATACTAAAAGATTTCCCTGCTTATCTTTGGAGTGGATGGGGTGCTATGGCTTCTACTCTTCTTTTTATAGCATTTTGGGATCTTGGTAATCAAGTCTATGGTAACTTAGTTTTGCCCTCACCACTTGAAACATTTAAAACACTCTACACAATGCTCCAAGACAAAGATGTTTGGGAGCAGATAGATATTACACTCTATCGTGCTTCAGTTGGCTTTGGGTTATCAATGTTATTTGGTTCTATCTTAGGACTTATCGCTGGTTTTTTTGCAACCGCTTCTATGATGAGTCGCCCTATTGTTACTATCTTAGTCGGTATGCCACCTATTGCTTGGATAGTATTGGCGATGATATGGTTTGGTATGGGAGATGAGACAGTCATCTTTACAGTTGTAGTTGCCTCTTTTCCCATTGTATTTGTTGGAGCTCTTCAAGGTACTCGTACACTTGATGGAGATCTAAAAGAGATGGCGGAGAGTTTTGACTTTCCTTGGCATATGAAATTTTTTGATGTCTATTTTCCACACATTTTCTCTTATATCTTTCCTGCTTGGGTAAGTGGTCTAGGAATGGCTTGGAAGATAGTTATCATGGCAGAACTTCTTGCTACAAGTGATGGGATGGGTGCAGAACTTGCAATTGCAAGAAGTCAGCTAGACACACCTACTGCCTTAGCTCTTGTAACCATCATGATAACTTCACTGATGTTTATTGAGTACATTATTTTAGAGCCTATAAAAAGAGAGGTAGAGTTATGGAGAGCTTAGAAGTTAAAAATCTTACACACCATTTTGGATTTACAGAGATTTTACAAAATATCAACTTTACTCTTAAAAAAGGAGAGGTGTTAAGCGTAGTAGGTCCTAGTGGTGGCGGAAAAACGACCTTGCTTCATCTTTGTGCTGGTTTACTTGATGTTGAAGAGGGAAGCATACAAAATAGTTTTAAAAGTACCGCTTTTGCATTTCAAGAGGGGAGACTCTTACCTTGGAAAAATGTTATTGACAATATCGCTGTTGGACTTTTAGCAAAAGGTGAAAAAAAAGATAAAGCCTTAAAAAAATCTCAAAAGATAGCTTTGAAATTTGGCTTAGAAGAAGAGGACTTTGAAAAGTATCCAAAAGACTTAAGTGGAGGGATGAAACAAAGAGTAAACTTTGCTAGGGCTTTAGTCACTAAACCCTCTCTACTTTTCTTAGATGAACCTTTTTCCGCTTTAGATATAGGTCTAAAAAAAGAACTTTATGCGCATCTACTTGATAGTTGCAAAGAAAATGAGATGAGTATCCTTTTTATTACTCATGATTTGATGGAAGCAATTCGACTGAGTGATAAGGTACTACTTTTAAAAGCTGATCCAGGACACATAGTCAAAACTTTTGAATACGATACACCAAACGACAAAAGAGAAGAAAATTTCATCTATGAACAAAGTGCGAAAATCTTACAAGATAAAGAGATCATAGATACTTTTGAGTTAAATACACTGGAGTTAACATAATGGCTAATAATAATCAAGAAGAAAAATTACACGCAACAAATCACTATCTATACTATCCTGATGAAGAGAATCTTCCTCCGTATTTGGCTTATGGTTTTCGTCCCATATTTCTACTTTTAGCTCCCTATCTTGTTATTTCTATGATACTTTGGGGATTTGTATGGAGTGGATTTATACATATACCATTTATGGACAACCCTATACAATGGCATGTTTACGAGATGATTTTTGGGATATTAACTGCTGGAGTGATGGCATTTTTGACGACAGGCTTGCCTGAACTTTTTCCTGGGATGGTTCCTTTTGTCGGAAAAAGGTTAAAGTATATCATGATACTCTGGATAGCAGGAAGAGTTAGCTTTTGGTTCATAGATATAACAGGAGTCTATCTCACTGCCATCTTAAATCTTGCAATGTTAGGTTGGCTTATCTGGTTTGCTAAAGATGCTGTCCTTGATAAACTTCAACGACATGCATCCATTGGATATACATTGGTAACTCTTTTTGTGATTGAGAGTTGGTTCTTTAGCTCAGTTCTAGGGTGGAGTACAACCAATAGTATGGATATTTTAAAAGTAGCACTGGGTGCAAATGTAGTACTTATCCTTCTCGCAATGAGAAGAGTAAACATGGAAGCAGTCAATGAACTCATGGAAGACAAAGAGATAGATGATACCTACATATCTCGCCCACCACTCACAAATCTAGCAATATTTTGTGTATCACTTTTTACAATAGTAGAATTTTACTATCCACACAATTCTGCTTTAGGGTGGATTGGTTTAGGAACGGGGGCTGCAATATTAGCGATCACAAGTGATTATAATCTAAAAGATAAATTTATACTCAACCAACCTTTCGTTATCTATTTTTATTCTATCTATATCTTATTTTTTATTGGTTATGGGCTTATGGGATGGGATATCTTGTTGGGAGAACCTTATGATATAAATAGTTTTAGACACTTTATTACTGCAGGTGGATTAAGCATAGCTTATCTCATGGTTATGGTAACCATAGGATGGATACATACGGGAAGACATCTCACATCAAATATCTATACTCATTTGATGGTCTTTTTCATAATCCTAGCAAGTTCTATGCGAGGATTAATCCCATTTTTTCAAGAGTATTCCGCACAACTCTACTTATGGTCTGCTCTTTTATGGACAATACCGTTTATTCTATACATAAAAGTATTTTTTAAATTTTTACTATCACCTAGAGCAGATGGAGTGAAAGGATAATATAAAAATTATTCTTTTCCCTTGATTCAAATCTCAATCGTTGGTTTATCTATGTAAAACCCCTGTGAGTATTGGATCCCCAACTCTTTTACTTTATCCATAACTGTACTTGAGTGTACAAATTCTGCGATAATTTCAAGACCTAATTTTTTTGAAAATTCTACAATGGTCTCAACAACCAAAAGGGCATTAGGATCTACATCTATATTTCCAATAAGAGAACCATCAATTTTAAGATAATCTACATTCATTTTTATAAGATAAGAAAAATTTGAATACCCATCCCCAAAATCATCTATGGCTATTTTGGCACCATAACGCTTCACTTCATTTATGAATTTTGCTACTTTATCAAAATCCTGAATCGCTTCTGATTCTACTATTTCAAAGATAACTCTTTTTGAAGCTGGAAAATTTTTTAATTTATTTATAATAAAATCATAAATATCACCATTCATAATATCATCAATAGAAAGATTGATACTAAACTCAAAATCGTTATCTGAAAAAGATTCAAATGACTTATCGATAATTGTTTTTGTCACCAGATTATAGACTTTAATTCTCTTTGCAATCGGGATAAACAGATCTGGAGAGATCACATTGTCTTTTTCATCCATAAGTCGAGCCAAACATTCATACTTGTTTATCTCGCTAGTAGTATTATCTATAATAGCTTGAAAGTACGGGATAATCTTTAAATTTTGAACAGCATGTCTCACTTTATTTGACATATCTAAATTTTGTTCATACTCGTTTTCAAAACGCATATTGTCTTCATATATCCAAAAAGGAAGTTTATTGTTTTTTGCATAGGTTAAAGCCATGGATACTTTTGAAAATATATTTTCATTAGAATCACTTGATGATGAAGCCAAAGTAAGGCTAATAACAATTTTTGAGTCTTGATACATAACATCTATAGTGCATATTTTGCTATATAACTCATTGATATACTCATCTAAAGCATAATAATCCCTATGCTTTGTTAAGAGTATCGCAAACTCTGTTCCTGAGACCCTATAGATCTTCTCTTTTAGATTTTCTTGTAAATAGTTGGCTACTTGTTCTATGACAAAATCACCTACTATAAAACCATAATAACTATTTATTGTAGCGAAATCATCTATAACTACACTAACCAAACCATGTTTATCTTCATCTGCTAAATCTTTTCTTAGTTGATAAAGGTTTGGAAGGTGTGTAAGATGATCGGTAAAATACCCATTAAGTAACTCAATTTTACAATCATGTAAATCTTCTTCAAGATACTTATTTTCAAGACAAACTTCATTAAGTATATTGCTCTGAGCAAATTCAGCTTCTACATCAGCATTATATCTATAAACTACTACTCGTGTCGCAGTCCGCTCTTTATGTTTTAAAAGCTTTATGGTTATATTTTCAATTCTTTTCGTCAATTCTAGTTTTAAGTTCTGAACAAGAACAGTATTATGGATGATTGAAAATATATGAACAACCATATTTTTAGAGATATTCACTTCTATCTCACTTACAATTTTTGCAACCTCAGATGAAGATTCCAAAACATATTCTTGAATTTCTAAATTATTTATTTTATCTCTACTCAAATCAAGTTCCACCCCGTTAACTATTGTTTGTATTATAGCTAAAATTAATCTTAGGGAAAATCTAAAGTAAGTTTTAACTACTTTTTTTATATACTTCTTTGAAATGTTTCAAAGAAGGTTTGTATTGGACTCTTATCAAAATCTAGCTTTATTACAAAATCTATACCGACTAAAAGCAGCAGGTTTTAAATATATAGACCCCTTTAATGTCAATCAAAATACAACGACTCAAAAACCAAAAAGCATGGAAGAATTTTCATCCAATCTCATGAGTTGCCATCTTTGCGATCTTAGCAAATCAAGATCACAAGCTATGCCTGGGTATGGAGATACACATGCTGATTTGATGATTATTGACTTCAGTGTAAGCCCCAATGATGATGAACTCAACCAATACTATTCTGGTCGTTCTGGTAAGATCCTGCAAAATATGATCGAAAATGTACTAGAACTCAAACTCTCTCAAGTTTATTTTACGCATGCCATCAAATGCAAACCACTTAACGCAAATACACCATCCATCTCTGAATGGGAATCTTGTAAAAGCTACCTTTTTTGGCAGATAGAATATGTCAAACCAAAAGTAATTGTAACTTTAGGTAAAGAGGTTTATGCTAAAATGGTAAGCGAAGATGAGGACTTTGAAAATGTTCGGGGTCATATTATTGATTTTGAAAACTACAAGCTTGTACCCTTACAACATCCTAGCTTCATTTTAAGAAATCCACAAAGTAAAAAAACTACTTTTAAAGATCTAAAAACTATAAAGAGCTGTTTATGAAAATACTATTATCTATTTTAACTTTTTTATCAGTAATCTTGTCTGCACAAAGTTACTTAATCTCAAATATTCCCCTTCCAAAAACCTATGTAGAAGATCTAGATCCCTACCCATGCGATGAGCAATGTTTACAAACCTACTTGAACAATGATATGATTTTTTCATTTTTAGCACATGCAACCTTAAAACATCTAAATAACCCTGAGCAAGATGAAGCGAAACTCATTAGCATATCTGTCCTCAATCTTGGCTCAATCAAAGAGGAAAAAAAACTTAAAATTGCTCTTTTACTTCCTTATAAAAAGATAGGGAGATATGCAAGCTCTACTACCAATGCAGCCTTTGCTTATCTTGTAGCAAGAAACCAATTTTTTGAACTTAAAACATACAATATAGAGAGCGAAGGCTTTGAAGATATAGCAGATGCTCTCACTAAAATGAAGCTTGATGGATTTGAATTTATCATTGCACCATTTACGCTCAAAGGTGCTAACACACTTTTAGAACTCAATCCAAATGAAGAGATTTACTTTCCTACTATCAATAAAAAAGATCTCAATTCTACTCTAGCAAACATATATTTTGGTGGTATAGACTACAAAGCACAAAGTGATGAACTCCTCAAAGAAGCTGTCTCTCCACTTGTAATCTTTTACGACAAATCAAAGATTGGTAAAGAGCTAGCTCTTTATGAAGAAAAAAAGTTCAAGTACAAAGATACCAATCTTTCAAAATTTGAACTTGTTGAGTTTACTGGACAAACAGATGATTTTTTTGTATCAAGTGATGAAAATAGAACAGTAGTAAAATACTCTATCCCTAGAAGGGTCACAAATATAGAAGAACAACTCCTTTACAATGATGAGATTATGCAAGGGAGTATGTTTATAAACACTCCTATTGTAAAAACTGCTATGATAATGTCTCAACTCACCATGTATGAGGTCAATGCGACCAATGTCCTCTCTACTCAAATCAACTATGACCCGCTAGTTCTTTCGCTCACACAATATGAGGACAGACAAAATATGATTATTGCAAACTCTATCACCCACAATAATTCTATCTTCATAGAGACAAACTCCCTGCTTGGTAATGATATTGTCTATGACTGGATTAACTACACAACAACAGTTGGTATGGACTACTTTTTCAATAAAATCACAAAACAAGATAAGCAATACCAGATAGAGATGGTTGACAATCAGATGCTCTATCCTATTGAACTTATCATGCCTTCAAAAACAAGATTTATTAAGTATGAATCAACCGTTGAAGAGCCCTCGGATTAGCTCTTTGGAGTATAAGTTTTTTTTGATATTTTATCATCTCATAAAATGGATTTAAAAAAGATGCAAGTTCTTTTTTTCTTAACTCTTCAACGCCAAGAGCATCTAAGCTCTCGAGAACACAAAGAGTTGATTCTATTGTAGAAAGGCAATACAGCTCTGGTTGCTTTTTTATTTCAAATTGAGACTCTCTTGTAGTCTCAAAACTTACATGTTTGAGAGCCTGAAGATTTGTTGATTTTCTTAGTAGTGTTTTTGAACAACTCCAAGTAGCATCTATGATAAAAATAGCCATTTTTTTATAGCTCTGAGTATAAGGATTTTGTTTTGAAAGGTTAAGAGCATCTTGGGAGGGATACAGAACAAAAGATTGATATTCTTTGATAATCTCATTAACTCTTTTATGATTTGTAAAATCTTCATCTATGTAAAGTTCTGAATTTGTTAAAGAGAGATGGGTAAAAAAGCCTGTGCCATTTTTAACTTTTTTGAACTCTTTTGGATGCATAAGGATAATGAACTTTGTCTTTGTATCCACCTGCTCTACATGTTTGCACATACAAGAGAGTTTTGGTCTGTAACATTTGTAACATTTTTCTCTATCGCCATAATAAGTCATAAGTGAAATTATACTAAACTACCCTTATGAATACAGATGATAGATACGATTTGATAGTTGTTGGGGCTGGTGCAGCTGGAATGGTTGCCGCCATCCATGCTGCGAGAGATGGTAAAAAAACTCTTTTACTTGAAAAACTCTCCCAGATTGGTGCAAAACTCAAAGCAACTGGTGGCGGACGATGCAACCTTACAAACACCCTTAAAGATGAAGATTTTATGGCAAAATTTGGTCGAGATGGTCGTTTTATGCAAGATGCTCTTAAAGTTTTCAACGCAACAGAGTTACAAAAGTTTATGAGGAGCATTGGGGTGGAGACACATGCACCAGATGGTTTTCGAGTTTTTCCAACGACACATTCCTCGAGTACTATTATCGATGCCTTTAGTAAAGAACTTAAAAGGTTAGGTGTAAAGATATTTACTTCACATAAGGTTGATGCACTCCTTACTCAAGAGCAACAAGTCATTGGGATTCAAACCCATAGTGCATCATACTATGCAAAGAACATCATCTTAGCTACTGGAGGACTAGGATATCCCACTCTTGGTGCAGAGGGTGATGGCTACACTCTTGCTAAAAGAGTTGGACATACCACAACAAAACTCCATCCTGCTATGATGCCCTTAAGGACAAAAGAGAGTTGGGTAGCTGAGTGCAGAGCCGACACCATAGCTAAGGCTACACTCAAGATTGGACTTAAAAAGCATAAAAATATTCAAATACAAGGAGATCTAATCTTTACTAAAACAGGTATTCGTGGACCAGCTGTCTTAGACTTTGCAAGGGAGATTACACCTCTTTTAGACAAGTACGGTGAAGTACCCTTGATGGTAAATCTTACAAAAGGGATGGATGAAAATGAGATATTGAGCTTTTTAAAATCTACTCAAGTAGATGTGCCAGATGCAAACTCTTGTGAACTTGTTATGCATCTACTTCCTAAAGCACTTGCACATGAAATCTGCATCTTAGCAAAAGTACCATGTGAGACTAAATTTAAAAATCTCGATGGAAAAACAAGACAAAAACTCATAGAGCTTCTTGCTTGGACACCTCTTACCATAGTGGGTCACGATGGGTTTAAAATGGCTATGATAACAAGAGGTGGCATCACACTAAAAGAGATAGACCCTAAAACGATGCAAAGTAAACTGCTCAAAGGTTTGTACTTTTGTGGAGAACTTATGAACTTAGATGGACCATGCGGAGGGTACAACCTACAGTGGAGCTTTTCTAGCGGATTTTTAGCATCAAAACTCAGTTACCTCTAAGCATAAATATCTATAGAGTTTCCACTCTCTGCATTCGACTTTATTTCATTTTTTCGCAAAGACTCAAGTGCCTGTTCTTTTTGAAAAGTCTCATTATCATTCGCTTCTAAACTAGAACTAGAACCACTGCTATCTCTCTTACTGCCACTAGAATTAGGTCTTCCAAATTGCACTGACTGAGAAGAAGGGGATTGATATATATAGCTATTTACATTCATGATACGCTCCTTTTTGTCTTTTCTAAATTATAGCATAGATAATTTTAAATTAATTTTAGAAATTCATCCTAATAAAAATAACGAATTGATGCAAAACCATAAACATTGGTTTTTTCTATCTCTTTGATACTTGATCTATCTACAATGCCGCCTAAGCCAAAAATCTTTATATTTGTTTGTTCAACCAACTCTTTTAAATCCGCTAAACCCTTTGCTTGACCTTTTCTTGGTGTGGTAAAAATGGGTCCATAGACTACTGCATCTGCACCTAGGTCTTGAGCTATATATACCTCTTCATGGGTATGGGTACTCACAATTACTTCTAAGTCTAAAGATTTTGCATACTCTATCTTATCAAACTGCTTTGAACTAAGATGCACACCAGTAGCTCCTAATGCTTTTGCTAAATCTGGTTTTTGGTGGAGAAAACTTTTAACATTGTCAAACTGTGAACATACTTGGACATGGTGTTCTGCTTGAGTATCATAGTCTGGATTTGATTTATCACGGTAGAGTGCGTAAGTTGGAAGATGCAGTTGAAGTTGTTCATGTAAGATAGAACGAAAAACTGCTGGGGTATCGGTATAAAATTCTCTTGATGTAATAAGATAACTTTGCATAGATTATCTCAAAAGTGGATTACGGGACTTTGCTTTAGGGGTAACAAAATCAACTTTTTTAGATTTGATATTTTCTTCTTGTCTTTGCTTTATACCATTAACATGGTATGACAAACGATTAAGCAGGTAAAGTTCATCTCCACTATATAAAGTTTTTATTTCACTTAAATATGTTTGCAAAAAAACTAATTTTTGTGCTTCATCTTTAAACTTTATTGACTCTATTGTTTGCTTTACAATATCATAGTTGCTCTCAACTACACTCAAGAAATCATAACTTAAATCTATCGTTTTCATGGTATCTAATGCGTATTCAAAATCAAAATGATTGTAAAGCATACATCCTACAAAGTACTCAACATCAGAATCCTCAAACTCCGAATATTGATGTGAAACATCCTTAAAAAAATCATGCCAAAGTTCTAAAACCTCTTGTATCTTTTTATCCAAGTGTATCTTCCTTATAAAATCTATATGTATCTCGCCCACCATCTTTTGCTTTATACATCGCCGCATCAGCTAACTTTAAAAGTGTTTTTGAGTCTTGTGCATCTTGGGGATATATGCTCACACCAATGCTTAAAGATAGATCCAGATTATGTGAACCAACGAGAACAGGGGAGTGCAAGGCATGGATCAATTTTTCTGCTACCATTTCGATGTACTTTATGTTAGCAAAATTTTCCATAATAATAGTAAATTCATCTCCACCTATCCTCGCTAAAGTATCTTCACTGCGTAATGTTTTTCTTAACAATCTTGTAATTTTTATCAATACCTTATCCCCTACCTCATGACCTAGTGAGTCATTGATAGGTTTAAATTTATCTAGGTCTATAAAAAAGACAGCGAGTTGTGTAGAAGATCTATTTGATTTTAATATAGCCTGTTCTAGTCTATCATTGAACAGCATTCTGTTTGGCAAGCCAGTTAGGTTATCATGGTATGCTAAATGTTTGAGATTGTTTTTATAGTTTTTTTCTTGTGTAATATCTCGCCATAGTGCATAAAGAACTTGCTTACCATTGAGTACGATAGAGGAGAGATTAACCTCTACTAAAAAAATCTTTCCATCTTTTTTAATATGAAGCCATTCAAAAACATTTAAACCCTTCTCGTATGCTATTTGAGCCATCTCTATAGATTTTTCATCTGAGAGTTTCCCATCAGATTGGTACTGAGGAGAAACTTGGCTCGAATCTAAACTTAAAAACTCCTCTTTGGAGTCATAACCGAGCATCTCTACCAATTTTTGATTGCACTGTACAAATTTACCATCTTCAATGATGAGCGCTCCATTTACGGATTGTTCAAATAAAAGTTCAAAACTTAAAGATTTTTCTTCAAGTTCTTTAAGTAGTTTTTCATTTTTTTGTTTTTCAAGGATAGTGTCATTAAAATTTTTGGCATATCTTTTTGCAGCAGAGATATAGTAAAAAATAGTAAAAACACCAAGGTAGGCAACTACTTGATAAATCTCTGTGTCACCATGCAGAAAAAACCAAACTATACTTAAGACTAAGATAGGCAAGGTATAAGAAAGATATAAAATAGTTACCCCGCCAAGAGTAAAAAGTGCTCCAGAAACAAGTCCCATATAGATAGCAAATACTAAGATATGGTACTCAACAGAAGCATTTTGAGTAAAAAAAAGAAGAACTCCCCAAGCAATCCCACTTAAAAGTGTTAAAATGAAGTAAAGGTTTAAAAACTTTATGAGATTATCTGAAAAGTATCTACGGATAAAAATTCTTGAAAAGATAAGTAACGAATGGACAGCTAACCCTATAAAAATCAGATCTAGTTCAAGAACATCTTTTAAAATAAATATAATGCCCAACAATACAAATAACTGCCCAGGTATAGCAAACTTTATATTGGAATTAATACTTTGTACAGCTTCTTTGGATATATTTTTAAACATTTATTTTAATTCACCCCAGTTTTTTCCAATGTTAAGAGTTGCTTTGAGTGGAATCTTAAGTGTAAATATATTTTCCATTATAGATTGGAACTTTTCACCCAATGCTACAGCTTCATCTTCAGGCACTTCAAAAATCAACTCATCATGTATTTGCAATAACATTTTTGAATCTAATTGCTCTTTTATAATTATATCATCTATTTTGTTCATAGAAAGTTTTATGAGGTCACTAGCACTTCCTTGAAAAAGGGTATTGACACTTTCCCTCTCATACGCGGCTTTAAACATAGGTTTTGCATTGGCAAAGTCAAAGTATCTACGACGACCTAATAGTGTTTGGACAAAGCCACGCTCTTTTGCCCCATCTACGATCCCTCTAAAATAACTCTTTACAGAGGGGAAAGACTCAAAATATCTCTCAATAATCTCTTTTGCCTCTTGGGTAGAGATATCAAGTGTTTGAGAGAGTTTCTTTTGACCCATCCCATAAAGAAGTCCAAAGTTGACTGTTTTTGCAACTGATCGCTTCGCATCTGCGTGTTCCTCTCCAAACAAAGCTACAGCAGTTTGTCTGTGAATATCCTGACCTGTATTAAAGGCATCAAGAAGAATTTTATCTTCTGAGAAGTGGGCAAGTAAACGAAGCTCTATCTGAGAATAATCTATCCCGATGAGAGTACGACCCTCGGGTGCTTCAAAGGCCTTTCTCACCTCAGCACCAAGTTTTGTTCTTGTAGGGATATTTTGTAAATTTGGGTTTTTTGAACTTAAACGCCCTGTTGCGGTACCTGTTTGAACAAATGAGGTGTGGATACGACTCTTTTTATCCTCTTTTGAAAGCTTAAGGAGTGGCTCTATATAGGTTGAGTAAAGTTTATAGACTTCACGGTACTCTAAAAGTTTTGGGATGATACTATGTGAGTCTATGAGTGAACTAAGTACCTGTTCATTTGTTGAGTAACCAGTTTTTGTTTTTTTCCCTACGGGAAGTCCAAGATGCTCAAAAAGCACTACTCCTAGTTGTTTAGTAGAGTTGATGTTAAACTCACTTCCCGCTAAAGTATGTATCTCATTTGTCAGATCAAAAAGTGTTGCTTTTACCTTTGCTAAAAAACTCTCTAAGAACTCTTGGTTGACCTTGATGCCCTGCTTTTCCATTTTCAATAATGTTTTGATAAAAGGGACTTCTACCTCTTTAGCGTGCGTTATGAGATGTTCACATGACTGTAGTTTTAATCTTTCTAAAAAAAGTTTATAAAGTTTAAAAGTGATGAGGGCATCTTCTGCTGCATATTCACAGGCACTCTCTAGTTCTACATTCCCAAAGGTCTCCCCTTTTTTGACAGTATCTTTAAAAGCCACCATAGTATGGTTGAGGAGTGCATCTGAGAGTTTACCGAGGGAGAGTGCAGATTCTGGGTTGATAAGCCATGCAAGTATCATAGAGTCACCCTCTATAGCAAGAGTATCATCTTCTAAAAACCTCTCTACAAAATGCAGGTCAAATTTGATGTTATGCCCAACAACTTTTGAGTGAAATATCTTACGGATTGCAGATTTTGCATCCTCTTGGCTTATCTGTTGTGGTACACCTAGATAATAATGCCCAAAAGGAACATAATATGCCTGTGTATCATCTACACAAAAGCTAAAACCTACAAGCGTATCTTTTTCATATTCTAAACCTGTTGTCTCTGTATCAAAAGCGATGAGAGTATCTGCTGTATAAGTGTCAAGTATTTTGTGGAGTTCTTGTGCATCTCTCAGGAGCGTTGCTTGAAACTTTAACTGCTTTAGAGTTGCGTGAGCCTCTTGCGTTTGTACTGCTTTTGCATGGGTCTCTTCACTTACCTGACCTTTTGCTTTGAGCATTCTAAGAACTCCATTTTGTTCATACTTCACAAGCTCATCATAGATGTTTAAAAAGGGATTTTGTACATCCATAGTATACTCTTCAAAATCTATAGAGTTAAAAACATCTTGTGCAAGGGTAACAAGCTTTTTTGACATGTAGGCACTATCTCGAGATTCCATTAGTTTGTTTCTCATGGCAGGTTTGAGTTCAGCTAGATTGTCATATATCTTATCAAGTGTCCCATACTCTTTAAGAAGTTTCTCTGCCCCTACTTTCCCTATACCCTTTACCCCGGGGACATTATCTGCAGTATCTCCAAGGATAGACTGATAGTCAGTAAACTGTGCAGGTGTTACCCCATACTTCTCAAAACAAGCATCCTCATCCATAGTTTTTTTCTTTATAGCATCAATAACAACGACCTTATTGTCATCTATGAGTTGATAAAGGTCTTTATCGTGAGAGACTACGCGTACATTGTAACCTTTGTCTTTTGCTAGCTTACAAACTGTCGCTATCATATCATCTGCTTCATACCCACTCATCCCAAGAGTCTTATAGCCCATCTTGTCTATCCACTCTATAGCTATAGGGAGTTGCATAGAGAGTTCTGGTGGTGGTGATTGGCGATTTGCTTTGTAGTTAGGGTCTATCTCATTTCTAAAGGTATCCCCTTTTGTATCTATAGCAAAGATGATGTAGTCACTAGCATGCTCTTTTTGAAGTGTAGAGATAAAGTTTGTAAAACCTGTAAGTAAACCTGTAGGGAAGCCATCTTTATTTGAGAGGTGTTGAGGGAGTGCGTAAAAAGCACGAAAGAAAAATCCAAATGTATCTATTATTGTAACCGTTTTAGCCATATACACCTACTCCAATTATTTTATTTAGATTATATCTATTTAAAGATTAAAGGGGACTAAGTGCCTCTCCATAAATAACCCCAACTTCAGAGGTTTAAAAAGAGGGCTAATGCAAGGCGAAAGGTTGCAGGAGCTACTAGTAGCTTCAATGCCTTTTAACGAAGCAGTAGCCCTCTTTTTAAACCTCCCTTCGGGCAATAAGTAAATAGCCCTATTGCGTCGTTAGATTTTATTGAATTAGCTACGGCTAGTCCTGCAAAAATCTGCCTAGCACTAGAGCTATTTACTTATTGCTGAAG
>JALUXP010000119.1 GCA_027013295.1 Sulfurimonas sp. | reverse complement strand
AAAATATAGCTAAATTAACTAAGGACTCACCAATTAAACCCTTTCCAAATGGTGATTTTACAAATATTAATATTAGCACCACTAAAATAAAAATTGTTGTCATTTTTTTAATGTTCCTTTGGCTATCTAACGGTTGTCGTGAGCGATAATTTTCCCGCTAGGGTAAATTATTGGTCTCCTCGTTCTTGTTATATTTTTAGTTACCAAAGTTATATATGCATTCCCAAGTAAAACTTGGGAATGAGCGAAACTTGAGTGTTTTTATTGAGTATTTACTAAAACGACTTAATGAAAAAAACGGGGGTCTAATCATAACTTTTTATAATAACACTACTAGCAAAGTTCATAGTAACACAGTGGAGTGATCCATGTTGCCTTATGAGTGTGGAACACTCTATAGGGATGATGTCTCTATCTTTAAAGGTGTCTCTAAATATCCTTAGTGCATCTGCATCTTGCTTTACCCCATAAGTGGGAACAAGAACAGCACCATTGAGAAACAAAAAGTTTGCATAAGTTGCTGGTAATCTTTCACCCTCAAAATAGAGAGCATCTGTCATGGGGAGGGCTATGAGTTTAAAGTTATGCTCTTTTGCAAATACAAAGAGCTCTTTTTCCATCATCTCTAACTCTAAGTAATGCTCATCATCTCTATCTGTAGATTTTATATACATAATGGTCTCTTTACTTATAAATCTTGCAAGAGTGTCTATGTGCGAATCTGTATCATCCCCTGCTAAGTAGCCATGATTGAGGTAGAGTATCTTTGAAGCACCAAAGTATTGGTTGAGTTTTTGTGTGATTTGGAGTGCATCAAGATGGGTGTTTCTGTTGGTGTTAAGCATACATTTTGAAGTGGTAAGTATGGTATCTACTCCGTTTGATTCTATCGCACCACCCTCAAGAATAAAGTTGATCTGTTTTGTTGTTGTGTTGTAGTGATGCACAATGTTCTTTGTCATGGCATCATCTTTTTGTGCATCAAATTTTCCACCCCATCCATTGAACTCAAAGTCAAGAAGTTGGACTTTGTCATCTTTGAAAACACAGAGTGCAGAAATATCTCTTGCCCAACAATCATCAGTTTGATACTCTACGAAAAAAAGATTTTGATGCTCTTGAAACTTAGATTTGACATCGGCTAGATTAGCACAAACAACTAAACATTTTTGGTATTTGATGATGCTCTTGATAATCTCTGTGAAATTTCTTTGTGCATCTTCTAAGCAGCAGTTCCAGTCAGTTTTAGCATGTGGGAAGATGATTTGAGTGAAACTTTGTTCTTCAAACTCCCCAATTAAATATTTCATAGTATAATTCCCTTATGTCTAAAATAACACTCAACAAAACTAAATTTTTTAACAATCTTGATATTATCGCAGATAAAACTAAAAGTAAAGATAAAATCGCCTTAGTTTTAAAAGATAATGCGTATGGGCATGGCTTAGAACTTGTGGCACAGATGGCACAAGAGTATGGCATCACAAAAGCAGTTGTAAGAACTACGAGTGAAGCAAAAATCATAGAAAATTTTTTTACATATATCTTAGTTTTAGCAGATATCCCACAAATGCCAGATGAAAACATTAGATACACTATCAACGATATAGCTACCATCAAAAAGTTTCCAAAAGGGACAAAAGTAGAACTCAAAGTCGATACCTTGATGCACAGAAATGGCATCGCCATAGATGCCCTTGAGATGGCACTTGAAGCTATTAAAGAGCAAGGACTTTTACTTGAAGCTATCTTTACGCATCATAGAAGTGCTGATGAACTTACATCGGAGTGGTTTGTCCAAAATAAACTCTTTTCACAAGTAAAAGTAAAAGCTAAATCGCTTGGTTATGAAGAGTTGCGATACCACTCAGCAAACTCTGCATCACTCTTTCGTTATGGAGATTTTGATGAAGATATGGCGAGAATTGGCATCGCAGCGTATGGGTGTTTAGAGAGTAGTGCATCAACACAGGAAGATCTCCAACCCATCCTAAGTTTAAGTGCATCTAAAAATTCTACTAGGGAGTTAACCAAAGGTGAGCGAGTTGGTTATGGTGGAAGTTATGCCATGAGTGTGGGGGCAAAAGTTTCAAACTATGACTTTGGTTATGCGGATGGTTTTATCCGTATCCTCTCAAACAACTACACCACTCCAAATGGACAAAAACTTCTCGGAAAAATCTCAATGGACAATAGCTCTTTTTTATGTGAGGAGGAGGAGATAGTTATCTTTAATGATGCAAGGGAGATCGCAAAACAAGCACAAACAATCCCCTACGAGATTTTAACTTCTCTCAAAGCAGGTATCAAAAGGGAGTTTTTATGATAGCATTTGTAAAGATGACTCCATCAATACTTTGTAGTGCTAACTCCTCTAGCTCCTCTTCCTTTTCAATGATACTGAGGATTTTTGCATCAAAAAGATACTCGTTGGCTAGGTTTTGTGCGATACTCGAGAACTCTTTTTGCGTGAGGATATAAGAAGCTCCAAGACTAGAAGCATAAAGTAGCTCTGCTATGGTTGTAACACTTAGAGCAAAGTGAATGTTGTTGGCTCTTGCATGATTGACAATCTCTAAGCTTTCTTCACAAAACTCAAGATAGATGCAAGAGGAGGGTGGTGTTTTTTTGATGGCATCTATGCTCTTAACATGAAAAAGATTTTCGCTTGGTACAAATCTATGCCCTATGATAATCATAAATGTGCCTTACTTACACACTCACTAGAGCAATAGTATGTATTTCCACTAAGGATGCCATCATCCACCTCAAAAAATATACCACAGCTCGGGCATTCAATCATATCTGTGCCTTGAAGTTTCTCTTTTTTCTTTGTTTTTGGTGACTCTTTAGTTTCTATAGCTGGTTTTTTCTTGATAAAAAAGAAATAAACAAAGCTGATAACTCCGATTATTAACAGTAATTTCATAATCATTAAATATTTTCTCCTATGAGTAGATAGTGTCTATGTGGTTTTTTGATGATTTTATAATGCATAGTTTCATCTACTTCATTATAGACATTTTCACCTTTATAAAAAAGAACTTTTGAGTTTTTATCTCTAAAGTCTTCACTTAATTTGAGTAACATTTGTGTATCTGTCACAGCTCTTGATGTGACAAGGTCAAAAATAGTTTTTGGCATATCTTCGACCCTTTGTTTGAGTACAGTTACATTTTCTAAACCCAAGTCAGCTTTAACAAATTGCAAAAAAGCAGCTCTTTTACTGAGGGGTTCAGCTAAGGTTACTTGTGTATCTTTGAGAGCAAGAGCCAGTATCATCCCTGGAAAACCTGCACCTGTTCCTATATCTAAGAGAGAACTTACTTTTGGCAAGAACTTTACTGGATATACAGAGTCAAAGATAAATTCATCCACCCTCTCAGGTGTTTTCGCTCCTGTTAGGTTGTGAATCTTGTTCCATTTATGTAAAAGTTCTTTATATTTTTGAATATTTTTGAAAAAATCTTCAGGAAGTTTTATCTCTTCTTTTTGTAATTGTTGTTTTAAATCCATAGTGATACTTTGACATCAAAATCAGACATCATTTTTGTCCTTTAGTTCTTGGAGTGTTTCTGTCATCTTTTGAGGTGGTAGTGGTTTAGCAAAGAGATACCCTTGAAAGTTATCACAATGATTTGTTTGCAAAAATTGTTTTTGACACTCCTCCTCGACACCCTCTGCGATAATATTTAAGTTTAAACTTTTTGCTAGAGCAATAATCGCTTTTACGATAGCCCCATCTTCTTCACTCGTAACTACATCTTTAACAAAACTTTGATCAATCTTGAGTTTATTGAGAGGTAGCTTTTTAAGGTAAGCAAGAGAGGAATATCCAGTTCCAAAATCATCAATGGCAATCCCCACTCCAAGGCTACTTAACCTTTTGAGTTTTTTGATGGAGCTTTCAGGGTTTTTCATCACTTGACTCTCTGTCACTTCGAGTTCTAACCATTGTGACTGAAAATCAAGTTCAAACATTGTTCGTGTCAATACTTCAATAAAATCATCTGCATTTAACTGTTTCATGGCAAGGTTGAGTGCAAGTATGCCAGGATTTAAACCAGCTTGATGCCACTCCAAAAACTGTTTCATAGCTCTACGCATCACGATGCGGTCTATCTCTACGATGAGACCATTTTCCTCGGCTATGGGGATAAACTCGGCTGGAGGGATAAGCCCTCGTGTAGGATGTTGCCATCTTACTAAAGCTTCCATCCCTGTTACACAACCTTTACAAAGATTATACTGTGGTTGGAAATAAACCTCAAACTGTTCCTCTTTTATGGCAACTCGCAGCGAAGAGTCAAGGAGTGCTTTTTCATTGGCTTCTTGACTCATCATTTGGTTGAAATATTTATAGGTATCTCGACCATCCTCTTTTGCATGATACATAGCAACATCTGCGTACTGGATAAGTTCTGCATCAACGCAAGAATCTTTTGGGTACTTACTTATCCCTATGCTTGAAGAGATGTGTAGAGTATGTTCCCCAACGACAATAGGTTTTTTGATTTCAAAGATGATTTTTTTACAGATTTTTGGGATGATAGCATTCTCTTTGATATTTCCCAATATAACGGTAAACTCATCCCCACCAAGACGGGCTAGTGTGTCAGATCCTCTGATGCTTTTACGAAGTCGCAAAGCAATCTCTCTTAAAACTTCATCTCCTATGGCATGACCCAATGAATCATTGATAATTTTAAATTTATCAAGGTCTATAAAAAGAAGTGCAAATTTTTGTGAATCTCTTTGTGATGTTTTGATGAGTTGAGCGAGTCTGTCGTGAAATAAAAATCTATTTGGGAGGCTTGTAAGGGCATCGTGGGTCGCCTGATGTTCAAGACGCTTTTCAAGCTCTTTTTGGATGGTTACATCAGTGCCAAATATGACATAAGTGGCTGTGTCTTGGTAGTTTATCTTGTGTATATGGGAATGCACATGGTACTCACTAGCATCTTTTCTTTTATGGATAGTTCTGATGACAAGTGAATCATCATCAGATGGAGTTGCTTTTTTAAACTCAAAAACATGCTCTTTTGTAAGGTAGGGATTTATATCGAAAATATTCATACTTAAGAGTTCATCACTTGTATAACCCAAGGCTTCACAAGCTCCATTGTTGACATAAAGGTATTTTAAAGATGAAGCTTCTATGATATATATCTCATTTTGCGTATTTTGCATGATGGTTGAGAGACTTTTAGCTTTGTTTTCAAGTTGTTTTAGCGTAGTAATATCTTGGGTGGTTCCTATAAGCTTGACAGGGGTGTTGTCTTCATCAAAGATCACTTTTGCATTGAGCACAAGATTTTTGAGTTGCCCTTGTTCATCTTGAAAAGTACATTCAAAAGAATCTGCCTTGCCAGAAGTTATTGCATCTGCTAAAACATCTTTGGCTCTTTGGAGATCCTCTTTTACTAGGTGTTTATAAAATATATCTAAACTTGGTTGCGTTGTTTCTTTATCTAAGCCATAGATCTCATAACTCTGATCAGACCAAATAGATTTGTTGGTGATAAGATCAACTTCCCAACTACTAATATTTGCAATAGATTCTAAATGTTTATATGTTTCTATTTTTGCTTTATATTCTTCCAGCAATAGTGTATCAACTTGAGTAAATGGCATCACTATCCTTCTTTTAATACTTGTATATAATTTTAGCATCTTTATTGCTGTTTTAGCATTTTATAGTCAAACTTAAGCAATAAAAAAATTAAAGGTAATTGAGAATAAGCCGATGTTAGATGTAGAGTTCAAGGAGAAATCATGTTAAATACAAAATACATAGTAATGTTATTATTGTTGAGATCAAGTTTAGTGCGTGCAAAATATCTGCAAAGGAGTAACTAATGAAAAGATTATGGAGTTTAGCACTTATACTTAGCTTTATGACATCTGTTGTAGTTGCTGGAGATTTTCGTTATGCGAGTGATGTGCGGAGATACCACGACAATGTTGGAAGAGTCAATGTAGCTGGTTATGTGAATAGAATCACAAGTTCAATCGCTGAACAATTGGGTCAGAATAAAGATTTTGGTAATCTACAAGAGACACCTATAGCTATTTTATCCATAGTCAATATGAATGATTTTAAAAAGACCTCACCTATCACAAAAAGAATTAGTGAAAACCTTATTCATGAGATGCATGTACGAGGATATAAAGTGGTTGACTATAAAGCGATGAGTCAGATAGAGATAGACGAAAATGGAGATTATGTTTTTTCTCGCGCTATAAAAGATTTAAAAAATCAAAGAGCGATTACCTATGCACTCTCTGGAACATATTCAAACTATAAAGATGGCATGGCTATAAACTGTAGAATTATAGATATACAAACATCGCTTGTCCTCTCCACAGCACAAGTTTTTGTCCCTAGAGCAGTTTTAAAAGGTATAGCAAAAATGTATAAAAAAAG
>JALUXP010000118.1 GCA_027013295.1 Sulfurimonas sp. | reverse complement strand
ACTTTTTCCGTATATCACTGCCCTACTCTTTTAAATATTATGCCCACATAATTTCAAGGGCAATGGCAGTCCTGATGCAGCTATGCTGCGAAGGTTCTGGGTGGGTGGGTTCTAACGAAGTGAAGAAACCATCTCACACAGAAATGCCATAGCTTGCTCTAATGAGCAAACCTGTATACTTACTCATTAATAATCCCTCTGATGTGTTCCAACTCCTCTATAAAATCGTTACCAAACTCCACATCTTCGTCATCTTCTTGATTTTGTAGTTCATCTTCAAGTTCATCTATTTTAGATGCAATGAAGCTGTCAAGCTCTTCGAGTAGGTCAAAGTATCGTTTTGTCATTACGCCGTTTCCTCCTCTTTTAGATTTTGTGCAATCTCATACCAGTCCACATCATCAATAAATACCAGTGCATAGCTGAGTGTCGTTTCATTGCCACATTCACGCTCTAGGCTCTCCTCTACCATCTCACGCAATTGCTGTGCGTTATAGCCTCTATAGTGACCATCACTCAAGCCAAACTCTAGGTTTATTCTCCATGTAGCATAGTTTGCCCATCCGTTATATTTCTCACTCATCTCTTTATCCTTTTATCAAATGTTTTCGTAAAATATTTGGCGACTGCAAGTCGAAACTAGCGAAGCTGTAAGCTTTAAGACCTTCATGTTCTTTTGGCTCAAAAAGCCTTTTAACTTCCGTCTGCTTGCACTACTACTTTTTAGAATAAACTGGTGGTTCCATCATTTTAGTCTCAAAATAGTAATGTATGCTCTAAGGATTTAAAAGGTGTTTGTGACAAAAGATAAATATACTCACGCAAGTGATACCTTGGAGTGAAGCGACCATCAAGAGACCAGTGTCGCGTGAACGATATAAAAAAAACTAAAGAGCTGTGCCGTAGGATGGTTAATATAACATGACATTCTTTTAAACGCAGTGGCAACTTTGCTCGTAATGAAATTAAGAGGTAAGTTGTAAAAGAATGTGTGTTATGTCTAAAGTAAACTTAATTCACCGCTGTGAGTGTAAGGGCATCATTTTAGCTTCATACTTGTCTGAAGATAAACTGGTGCATCTCATTCACGGCTGTAGGTGAAGTCAGTTTGCGTCCAAAGCTATACCTCTTGTCTGAGTGGAACGAGTATTAAGCCCAATGGCGTTTGAATGGGGTCATAGATAGTGAAGAGAGGAACGAACGGAGCTTACATAATATAAAGAAGTTGAACCAGCATAGATAAATGACCCACTAATATGGGAACATATGATAGCCCCTATATGATACCGAAACAATGGGTCATTATTATGAAAATGATAGAAACTACACCAACAACTACAGAACCACCAATCAGCAGAATAATATTAAACACAATAGCAAAAAAAAAGACAGATAGCAGACCTTAGGCTGATACTCTTATGGAGTAAACGCAGTATGAGTGACTCAATGTCACTTGTGCGGAGGTTACGGAGTATTGTAAACGCAACCCTGTGCGTTTATTAACGAAGTGAGACCTTGGCTCACGAAGTGGTAAGTTAAGCAAGACCGAGACTTGCGTAACACGAAGCAGTGACCGAGGCACTGCGAAGTAGTAAAAATTTATGCTGCAGATAAAGCCTTTTCTCTTTTTCTGCGTTTAATCTCAGCTTCAAGTATATCTGCCCTATTCTTCGGTTTTGGAGTAAGGATTGCTGCTCGTTTGCGTGTATTATCGGACTTTTGAAGCTCTTTTTTAGATGTAGGCATAGTTTGACTAGGATTGTGCTTAACAGGCTTTGTAGGCTCTTTAACTATTGGTTCATGAGGTGTTACAGTGGAACCACCCTTGGTGTGCTTTGAAATATAATCTTCAAGGTCAGATTGGCGTAAATACCTCTTTTTACCGAGCCATATCACTGGCATAGTATCATCATTTACTATGATTCTGATTGTGTGTAGGTTGAGTTTGTATGCACTCTGTACTGCTTTTAAATCTAGTAACGGGTCTGCTGTTATTGTATCTGTTTGCATGGATGGTTCCTTTTGATATATAAATATATGAAAGTATAGCATAAATGGTAATAATTATCAATACTGTTTATAAAGAGTGAATTGACTGCAAAAAGAATAAAAAAACATCTGCAACAATGTCTCTTTATATTGTAATGGCGGGGGATAGTGATTCTTTTACTGTTTGATTATAAGGCACTAGAGGCTTTTGCCGAGAGTAGAGATTTTTAAGAAGTTTTTATAAGGTCTGAAACATCGCACTCCAATATGTACGCTATTTTATAGAGATGCTCAAGATTAAAGTGCTGTTTCTTGAGATAGAGTTCTGCTTGCGATACCAGTCCAACTGATTTATGCCCTAATGCCTGCGAGAGTTGAAGTTGCGTGTAGCCTTTGAGTTCTCGCTGCTTCTTGACATTCATACCGATTTGTTTGTAGAAGCTGTCAATAGCTTCACTTGGTAACTCATCAGCATTTTTCAAATAACTGCACCTCTTTATAATAGTTGGTGCATTTTAGGATGATGGAGTAATTAGTTCAAATAGTAATAGCTAGTTACACTTTTACACAATTGTATATATTTTGTTTATTTATATTGATTAATGATATTCTTTAAGATAAAATATGATATTGTTTCTTAATTTTAAATTAAAGGATAATTGTAATGATTTCAAAGAAAAGTTTAAGTTTATTAATTGCTAGTGCTTTAAGTATAGGTTTTGTTGGTTGTGGAGGTGGCGGTTCATCAGCTCCTGCCGGAAGTAGTTTAGCATTTCCATCAAATGCAGTTAGTGCGACTCCAACATTAGATAATGGGAAAAAAGTTAAAGATGCAGTAAGTACAAATAACACAACAGGTAATCCTTTTTTAAATGGTATCGCCCAAACTTCTAGTGTAAATATTGGATTGTTAAATTCTGAGATATCTCAGCGTATATTAGAAAAGACTAAAGATCTTAATTTACAGACATATGCATTAAATGAAGTAGTTGATGAGACGAATAATTGTTCTGGTGGTGGTACTATACACTATAATGGTAATGGTAACGATACAAATGGAGGGACAATTACATACACTTTTGATAGTTGTGTAGAAAGTAATGTAAAACTTAATGGTAGTATTTATGCAAGTATGTCAAATAATGATGGTAATGGTAATTTCAAAGACTTATCCATAAAATACACTACAGATTTCACTGTAGTTAGTGGAAATTTTTCTTCTACAATAGCTAAAGATTCATATGAAAATATAAATGTTACACAATATAGTTCATATGGAAGTCTAGAAAAATTTAAAGCATCTATATCGCTAATAGCTACAACTGGAACACAAAAGTATGGAGTAAAAGATGCTGTTTATTATTATTTAACTAATGATGGACAGATGAGTATGTATCAAACACAAGGAAAAGTATATATTGATAATCTAGCATCATTTGTAAATTATGACACTAGCTACGATATGTCGCAAACACCATTTGTTTTTAATGGCTCTGGTTTAGCAAGTGGTGAAGCACATTATAATATGGCAAATAGTGGAAAAGTTAAAATCGTAGCACAATCTGGTGTAGTAAAAACATATGTAGATGCCAATAATGATGGAACATATGAATTGCATGAATAAATGTTAAAACTCTTTTTACTATTTATATTTCCAGCTATTTTAATAGCTGGGGATGTAACATTGTCATTATCTCATAATGATGGTTCATCTTCATACACTGTACAAAGCAATGATACGCAAAATCTAAAATCAACATTAAACTTTCCATTTGAATTTAATACAATAGGACTGGAATACAAGCATGATTTTAGATACTTACAAATAGTTTTATCTTATTCTTCATTATTAAATTATACAACAGAAATAGGAAAAGATTATGACTGGAAAAATCAAGATTTAACAGTATTTTCTAAATCAGAAAGCAAAATTGAAAAATATAATAATTTCAACATCGCTGCATATAAAAGCGTATATAATAATCTTGACATGTTTGTTGGTTTTGGCTATTCAAATATGAACATAGGGTGGTATAATACATATCAAACCAACTATGTATCGCAAACTAGTAAAAAATTAGTTGGTAAAACACTACAGTTTAATCAAGAGTTTTATAAATATGAATTTGGTCTTAATTATGAAGAATATATTACTGATAACCTACTTTTAAATATACAACCTTCAATACTTTATGTTTATGTAAATACAAAAGATGAGCATACACTAAGAAATTTTTATACCGTTCAAAACATAAATACATTAGGATATAAAATACTACTTGGTTTGAAATATAAACTGACTGATTATTCAAGTATTAAAATCCTCTACAATTATGAAGAAATCAATGAAAACAAAACAGATATGAAATACTACAATTCTTCAAATGTTAATTATATTACTTTACCTTCATCTTATAACTATAAAGAAAATAAAATAAATATATCTTATGTTTATAAATTCTAATGATAAGAAGTTTGCATTGATAAAAAGTGAATACAGCAAATAATTGAAGAGTATATAAACTAAGTCCAGTGACCAAACTGGAATCTCTTAACCTTATCGCTATCATCCCTGATAGTGGGTATCTGTCACTCATGGCTCTAACTGCGGTCTGCTTTTGGAGCTGTAAGCGTATGAAAGGTCAATCTCCACCTCTTAGTTTGTATATGAGTATTATAGCATAAAAATATTTGTGATATCTTTATAGTCACATTATATATTTTTCACAACATTAAAAACTATCTCCTTATAGGTACCCTATAGATACTGATTTTCCTCTCACGCAGAGATTTTAACTTTAAAACCTATCTCTGCTAGTACTTTTGCTTCTATTGTCTGTGGTTCAACTACTTCAGTGCTATAAACTGCATCATGCACCTGATGGCAGGCTTCAGGAGTGTTGAAACAGCTCATCATAGCCTCTCGTATCTCTCGCTCATATTGTGTCCATATAAAGAAGAAGAGACTACTCTCTTTTACTCCATCAACGATGAACTCTGGCTCTTTTTTACCTTTGACCCATTTAGTGCAATACTTAGGTTTTGCAAATGCTTCAGCTCTCTCAAGTATGGTAGCATCTGCACTTTGTATTACCTCCTCACGCAGTAATACAGCCTCTTTATAGTACGCTTCAAGTGTTGGATACCGTTTGTACTTCTCTGGCATGTTATCAAGGTTATTTGCCTTACTGAGTTCCCTTTTAGCCCATTCTAAATCATTGCCAGTTTCAAGCATCACTTTTTGTCTGAATCTATTTTTATCGTTCATAAGTTCTTGATGCAGCGGATAGAGTGAGGGATTTTTCACAAGTTGCAGGCAAATCGTTTGAAGTGCCGAGCCAATGTCATAGTTATTAAATCCAAGTAGCGTTCTTGTACTACTTTTTATACTCGTAAATACGCTGTACACTCGTGAATATTGGTTGTCTGTTACTTCTGGTCTGATTACAAAGCCATTATCATATCCTATGCAGACGTTGAGCAACATAATGACATCTCGCAATGGCATCTGCTGTAGCTGTTGCATATCTACCGTAAAATCCAGCGGTTGCATCTCTATGTGGTTCTGTTTAAAATCAAGAGCTTTAAGTAAATCGAACAGAGTGTTAAAAATATTTTCTGCCAGTGGTGTCGGTGTGTACTTCATGCTGTAGCCACCAACTTTATACTTTGCTTCTGATGTATCAAAGAGTTTTGCTTTGAGCTTTAGCGTGTCCTGCTCATTGAGCCACCGCATAGCGTTATTAGTTGCCATAATATGCCCTGAACCACTGACTGCTTGCACATACACTTTGAAAATGATTTCACCATATTTGAGTTGCTTACTCTGTTTAAAAGAGTTTGGAACCAACGAAAGGTCTTTAAGTGCAAGAGCAGTCAGTACGTATAAAATCTCTTTGAAAGATGAAATCTTATTTATATCTATCTCTTGCTGAGGCTTATTATGTTGGTTCAGCTGCAAACCCAAGTTCAAGATTACTCTTTGCAGTGTAGAGACTTCTGTAAACTGGGGCAGTAATATTTTGGAACCACCGACAAGTAAGCAATCATCTTTGAGTTGAAAACTATGATTTGCATAAGCATAATCATGCAAGCCTTTACGGATGAATTGTTGCTCCCCTTTGGTGTAAAACACATAAGTATCATAAAATGTCCCCACTTTGTGGGAACAAGTAGTAGCGTCTATATGTTCCCGAAATTCGGGGACATTTATTATATTTACATGTGAAGTATACATTTATCATACTCCTCAATGTTTATAGCAAAGTCTAGAATATCCACCATCTCGTGGTTCCGTTGCAATGTTTTTCTACTTATACCTGAAGCATCAGCGAGCTGTTGTAATGTGTAGTTCTCCTGCCCATCAAGTTTAAAAACTTGAAGAGCCTGAGCGATTCTTATCGCAGTATCATTCTTCATAAGCTGCTCCATGTAGCGTAATTTCAGCATTTGCTAATTTTACTGTGATACTTGCGATAGATGTGTGATTTTCAGACTCAAGGAGTGCAGAAATATCATTGTAAATAGCGATTAAAGCTTCTCTGTTGCTATCCTGTGCTATACTTTCATCAGATTCTGTGTTGATAGTTTCTAATGTGATTGTAGGTGCTTGAACTGTTGTAGCAGTTCTTGGTTCACCTACTATCGTTGCTACAGCTTTTTTCTTTGTTTTTTTTCTCCTGCTAACGCCACTGTATAGTTTTCCATCGAC
>JALUXP010000117.1 GCA_027013295.1 Sulfurimonas sp. | reverse complement strand
TTAGTTTTCAATGATCTCAAACAGTTAGCGAGGCTCCTAAACATTAGGTCTCTTTGTTTGTGGATGGGAATTATAGGGAATTGTTGCTTTATTGTTTCTTAATGTATTGGGGGAATTTTGGAAGTTTTTGAATTTATATTCATTTTTATTATTTATTCAAATATTTCAGTAGGTGAACATAACCTGATTCTGGCTCAATTGCTATAGATATAATTTCATCTACATTAGCGGCTTTACAGTCTGAAACACTACACAAATCAATTACGCATTGACCAGATATAAGAATATTTGTACCTGTTGAAGATGAATGGTATGCAGAATCAAAATTAGATAAAGCACCTCTAATTGGTCTTCCTATATGATCAAATGCAATAGTTTTACTTGTCGTTCCAGTTCGACAATTTGCTGAAAAATCTACATCTAGCACATCATATTCTTCACCTATATTCATTTCATTTGTAGCGATACTATCACCAGTATGAATCATACTCGCACCAGCTGCTCCTCCCGTTAACTTTTTGTTCTTATCCAAAGGGTTTATTGCTACTTCCTGTGGATCTGGATTTCCAGCCGACCCACCAGCTGTATCACTAAATATTGTATACGCATACTTATTATTCGTATCTGTAAGACTTTTAGAAAAAGAAATACGCCACCTACTTTGATACCAATTAGTTCCTGTTGATGAGTTAAATTTATCATCTATCATTGCAAGATGTTGTGTGTATCGAATATGTGAAATAAGTTGCGCAGCAGCTTTTGGTAGATTGTTTTTTCGAAGTTTTGGCAAAGCAAATACTGCTAATACACCAATAATAATTATAACAAAAATAAGTTCTAAGAGAGTAAAAGATTTTTTCATTTGCACAGTATATCAAAATATATTATAAAATAAAATTATTAAGAGAAAGTAAGAGAATTGAGCGTAAAAAGTTCCTACGCTCAATGAAAAAACTAATTATAATTTTTCTGCTTCTGGAACATCATAGAGTATATCATCCATTGGATGTCTATACATTGGCATTGCAAGACGCTTTTCATCAAGGATATGCCCAATGAAACCAATAGAACGACCAACAATAAAGAATGCGTTTAAAGTTCCTGAAGAGATAAACTCGTTAATATCTTCTTCAGAGTAACCTAATGCTCTCCACATATCTACCATTAAAATACCGATTGTACCATCAACATTTAGAATCAGATTTTCTTTTTTCGATGTTGTTAATTGCTCAACAGTTAGTGCATAATCTAGCAATGGTGTTGCTGGAAAAAATTCTTTAGCGAATTTTTTTAGTCCTTCAACTCTTAAATCTGGATTTTTAAGAGATTTAATTCTATGTCCAATACCAGGGATTGGAATACCAGCTTTTTTCATGTGACCTAAAAATTCTACAGGGCTTAAGTTGTTATCATCTGCATATTTAAAATGTTCTGCCGCACCATCGATGGCACCACCAAAACGCGGTCCAATTGTTAAGAGACCAGTTACTAATGACTCGACAACCGATTTCCCTGCACGAGCTGTAACTTTCGCATTGTGTGCACCTGAAACAGCAGGACCATGATCGGCAACAGTTTTCATAACAGTTTCAATAAACTGAGTTGCCCATTTTGGATACTGTTTTTTGAACCACAATAAAGAGATAACATCTCCAATACCTTTACCTGTATCTGGAGTAGCTACACTAGAAATAGGAAAGCCAGCATATGTACACTCTTCACCTCTATCATCTGAAATTGTACAAATAAACTCTTTTGAACGACGCAATTTTGGTACAAGGTTCATATCTGGTTCTGAAATATCACTTATAGTACCATTTGCTTTTAACTCTTCATATACCTTGTTAATTGTACCTGGCAAATCATTGAATGATTTAGGGACATAGATACCAGCTTCTGCCATTGCTTTATTTTTTGCAGCAGCTGTCTCAGCATCAGCATTTGCACTTGCACCTGCATGACCAAACTGAACACCTGAACTAAAGTGCTTAGCGATTGTACCAATACACCATGCGATTACTGGTTTTGTGATTTTACCATCTTTAATGGCTTCTATTATTTTGTACTCTTCAGTACCACCAACTTCACCTAAAAGAACCATGTATTTAACTTCAGAATTTGATTCCATTCGAAGCATGTTATCAATAAAAACTGATCCTACAAATCTATCTCCACCAATAGCTACACCCTCCGCAATACCATCTGCATTTATAGCAATGATGTTTGAAAGTTCATTAAACAGACCACCTGAACGAGTTACAAGTCCACATGAACCTGCACGGTGAAGTTTAGAGTTTACGATGTTTTCAATCGTTCCGCCAATGTTAGCTATTTTAAATGCACCTGGAGCAATAGCACCAACAGTTGCTGGTCCAATGACTGTAACACCAGCATTTCTTGCAGTATTATTCATTTTTCTTGCAAGTCTTTCAGGGATACCTTCAGCAGTCACCATAATAGAGCTAAATCCGCCAAGTTCAATAGCTTCCATGGTTACATCATATGCCGTTCTAAATGATCCAAAGTTTAAAAGAACATCAGCATTTGCATGCTCTTTTTTTGCGGCCGCTGTACTTTTATAGAGAGGAACCATTATCTCATCTGGTCCCCAAAAGAATTTTTCAAATTTATTTCCGCTTGTTGGTGCAACGATTGCAGCTACAGAAGGAGTTTCACGCTTAATTGTATAATCATAATCTAGCATTCTTTGGATAGCAGTTGTGTTGTTGTTCCAAAAAATCGCTTGTGTTTCTTTAGTATATAATTTTTCCATCTTTTCCCCTTACTTCTCTAGTGCCATACGCACGATGTCTGTAACATGTGTTTCTGGTCCATAAACTTCGATAAAAAGACCGAGTCTATTTGCAGCTTCTTTAATATCTTTTAAACCTTTTTCATAGTTTGGTCCACCACGGCGAACATAAATTTTAGTATTATGTGCTTTCATCTTCTCAGCATTCTCTTCAAATGACTGGATAATACCTGTAAATGTTTTTGCAACATCAGTAAAGTTTGCAATAGCACCACCGATAATCATAATCTTATCTTGACCTTTAGGGTCTTTGTGACGAGTCATTAAGTCGATGATCGTATCTGCATAAAATTTTGTTTCACTTGTAGTTGGACCACCAGAGTATTCACCATAGTTAGCAAGGTCTGCGATAGAACCACCATTTGCTTCAGCAAAGTCAGCAATAGTATCTGCATAAACAACAGAAGCACCACCACCAGCAACCATAGTCCATACTCTACCCATAGGGCTAAGAATAGTAAGTTTTAGTGAGGCACCTGATTTACTATCAGCTTCTGCGATTGCTTTTTCTTCTGGAGACTGATCTTCCATACCAAAAGCAGTTGGGTACTCAATATCTCCCCAAGTATCTTTCATAAGAAAACCTGCCGTATCGTCAAGACGGGCAACGAGATCCAATATAGCCATCTCATTGTTCTCTAGCACTACGATAGGATTAATTTCTAAATATGCAAAGTTCATATCTCTATAAAATTTAAAAAACTCTACAGCAAATGACTCAAATTTAGCTCTATCTTTTGCAGGAATATCAGCAGGAATATTAGCATTAATTGCATGTTCCATATCAGCATCAGACATATCAATGGGAATAACTACTTCGTTAACTTTTTCATCCCAACCCTCTTCTACTTCCATTCCGCCTTCAGCAGACATATACAACACATCATCTTCACCAACACATGTTGCAGAGATATAATATTCTTGTTCTTGAGAGTGAGGAGTAAATGGCTCAATTATAAAATGACTTAGCGTACCATGCTGACCAGTAAGGAGCGTAGTCGTATGAGAGATTTTTTTATCAATCCATTTTGCTGCATCAGCTAATGTAACATCACCAGGCTTATTTGTTTTAAAAAGAACTAAATCATTCTTTCCACGCTTACCAAACAACATATCTGGTTTCGCAACTAATGCTTCTTGTTTTAACCATTCAAAGCCATGTTCTTTAGCTTTTGCTAAAAGTTCTGCTCCACTAGTAACTAGAACAGATTTAAATCCATAATGGAATCCACTAAAATAATTTTCCCATTGTTTAGAAAAAAGTGCTTTACCATCGTATTCTCGTATCGCTTTTTGAGCCATTGCAACTCCCTATTTTTAATTTGCACGCATTTTACCACATTTTATACTATGAATACTCTTAGAGAGGATTAGTTTATAATCTAGATGCTCTAATTGTTTATTTTTGTAACATTAGCAAAATAGACAGGTTGATTTATGTAACTTATAGTAACATTATGTGTTTTATTATCTTTATTTTTTACTTGTTTGAGTTTATAGCTGTCGCATTTTGTAACACCATAAAAGGATAAACGCTGTTGCATTTTGTACCCAGTATTGACACAAGGAATAGATCTCTTTTTTAATAGCTGTGCTAACTCTTTTGCTACATGGTATTTATATACAAAGTGTTTCTTTGGGTTTTCAATAAACCTATATATATCTTTATTGAAAATAACTGTTAGAACATTGATTATTAATAGAATAAAGGAAATTGCAAATATAAGTTTATACTTTCGCCTAAACATTTTTAACCTCACTCGATAAGAACTTACAAATGTTTGTGTAGCTAATGGTAGGGATACAATAAGGTAAGGGGCGAAATGTTCTATTGGTATTATTTGTCTAAAAGATAATAATAAAGAGATAATAAAAGTAACGGTAGATATAAACCAAATAATATCTATCTGCTTTAAAAGGTATCTACGATAAAGTATAAATACAACATATATGAATACTATGGGAGAAAAAATAGCAGCATACAATGCTAGCGAGTCTAAAAAATGTCCATTTGGAGCGCCATGAGCATCTATGCCAAAAGAAAATACTGAGATAAAGAATGCCAACATATTAAACAAAAAGAAACTTCTATCTTTCTTATAAATAGCATATACACTTAAAGACAAAAATAGATAGATAAAACTATTGTCTAAAAATGCAAAAGAGACCAAAAGCAAATAATAAGAAACTTTATAGCCTTGTTTATACACCCAAATAAAAAGTAATAAACCAAAAAGAATAAGCCCTGCTCTGTCGATCAATAGTGCTGCACTTAATACTCCTGGTAAAAGGATAAATATCAATACATTCCAGAGTCTATTTCGTTCATTCATATACTCTTTTGATATACTATAAAAAAGGATAACACTCAGAAGATGTGTTACTATCATAGGTAATCTTAAGGCAAAATCATTTTGACCAAACATGAGTATAGAAAATTTTATGAGAAGCTTTAAAGGAGAAGTGTCTCCATATAAGACAAGTGTTTCTCTATATGCTATAGACAACTCAGAAGTTTGGAAAAATAGGTTCAGTGCATCTAACCCTAATATTAGGAAAAAGATGATCTTATATCTCATAATTTTAAAAAGTTTCCTATCATTTCATGGCCATATTCACTCATAATAGACTCAGGATGAAACTGGACACCATAGATATCTTTATCTTTTATTCTTAAGGCCATAATCTCTTCATCATCTGTAGAATATGCTGTTATTTCAATAGAGTTTGGCAATGTATCTTTTTTAACTATAAGTGAATGATAACGCGTTGCGATAAACTCTTGTGGTAAATCTTTAAATATTGCACAAGTTTGACTTTGTCTCATGATAGAAGTTTTTCCATGCATCATATTTTTAGCACGAACTACATCAGCACCAAACACTTGCGCAATGCTCTGATGACCTAAACAAATACCTAGTATTGGTAGCTTATCTTTAAAATATTCTATAACTTCTAAAGTAATGCCTGCTTCATCTGGGGAAGCTGGACCAGGTGAGATAATGATTTTTTCGGGGGACAATGCTTCAATCTCTTTTACACTCATCTCATCGTTACGAATTATCTTTAAATCAGCACCGAGTTCTTTGCAGTATTCGACTATGTTGTAAGTAAAACTATCATAATTATCTATCATTAAAATCATTTTTGAGAACCCCCTAACTAGCCCCTATTTTAAGGGATACTATAAAATATAAGTTTTTTGAATTTAGATTTTTCTAACCTATTTCTAACCGTAAAATATTTTTTTAACTTTTAAATCTAATTTTATTTAGAAATTATATCAAAATAGACTTAATGAAAAAAACAGGGGTCAGATTCATAACTATTTATGATAATTAACAAGATAAACATCCACTATTTTCAAGACATTTAAGAATTATAAGATTATCGTATATCTATTAACTGGAAAATTAGATTTCTCTTTGGTTAATAGTAAATTTAGGGAGATTTAGGTGGTTGTTTACCCACACTTTTTTAGAAGGAACTCTTTTTAATGTAGTTTATTGAGTTTTAGTGTGTTTTATAAAGAAAATTATTCTTACTGAAACCCTAAAATAGCATAGTATTCAGGGGGATAGAGAGGGATTAGTATAAAAAACCAAACAGCCATAATGGAGTCTTATTACCAAATCCTATTTCAATATCATCAGCAACTATAAAACTATTTTCGACATCTTTTATCTGAGAAAAAGTTTTATTTTTTCCACCTATTTCAAAGGTATATTGTTCATCAACAAAAAAATCACCTACTTTAGGATATGAAACATCATGTTCCTGACTTAGCATATTTAAAAAGAACTGTTCCCTTATAGTTCCTATCTCGTTTGACTGACAATAACTAAAACTTAGATTAGGATTATTTAGATAGAGCTTTTGTGGTTTAGAAAAAATATTATCTCCTTTTGTCTTCGCTCTTAAACTAGAAAAAATATTTCCCATTGTTAGGTAGTGAATGTATTGATAAAGTGTATTTCTATTTATACCTATTTTTTTAGAAAATGCTGTAATATTTAATTCATAAGGTTTTGACGAACATATTAAATTTACAAGCTGCTTTAGCTTCTGAATACTTTGTGGCTCAATATTGAAAATAATTGGTAAATCACTCTCAATTACTGTATTTACCGTTTCTTCAAGCTTTATACTATATGTTTCATGATTCTCAAAATAGTATGGAAAGTACCCATATTGCAGATACTCTTTGAAATACTCAAATGGTTTTACTATATTAGTAATTTCATCTGCAATATCTATGTGATTTTTTACTATTGACTCAAGAGAGTAGCTTTTAAATTTCATATCAAGTTTTAATTCTAAAAACTCTCTAAAAGACAAACCTTTGACTCTATATAAAACGGCTCTTCGACTTAAGTCGGCTTTTTTATGTTCTAACTGTAAGGCACTAGATCCACTAAAAATGACTTTTAAATCTAAAAAATCATATATCTCTTTTAACTCTTTTTCAAAATCTTTATATTTGTGTATCTCATCAATAGCAAGTACCTGACCGCCACTTTTGGAAAACTGCTCAGCAATCTCATATAAAGAGATAGAACTTGTAATGATACTATCAGCACTAAAATACAATTTTTTACTTTTTGGTAAATCTAAAGAGTTTAAATATTGAATTATTACTGTGGTCTTTCCAACGCCTCGACTTCCAAGTATTCCAATCATCTTATCATTAAAGTTAATTGTATGATAAAAGTATCTTTTGTATTCATAATTTTGAAGCTTCAGTATTTGATTCGATTTTTCAAAAAGTTTATCTAGCATATCTATTCCTACTGTATATCACATTAAGCATTATTGTAATATATTGTTTATTACATTATACTTAAAGATTCTTAAATCATTTTGCTACATGAGTTATAAGTGCCTCTACATTTCATGTCTCTAGAAAAAAAGAACATACAAGTTATTTATGGAGAGGAACTTATAAAGATAAGTTTTAAGAGTTTTGTCATCTTTTTTTTATATGAAACTTTTTGTTCCTCGACCATCATAGAGGTCTTTAAAGCGAAAAGTAATGAGATTTTCCATAATAGCAAAGAGTAATAAAAAATTTAAAAAGCTACTTCCACCATAGCTAAACATAGGTAGCGGTACACCTACAACAGGTGCATAACCTATGGTCATAGAGATGTTGACTCCTGTGTAAATAAATATCATAAAAGATATTGCGATTGTGACAACTTTTATGTAGTAGTCAGCACTAAATACACTGAGACTAAAAAGATGTAAGATAAGTGATACATAGACAAGGATGATAGCTAAACCACCTAGAAATCCAGCTCTTTCAACTAAAAATGCAAAGATGAAGTCACTTGTCGCAATGGGGAGAAACTTCATCTGAGTTTGTGTTGCTTCATCTTTACTTTTACCTGTGAGCCCTCCCGAACCAATAGCAATAATGGACTGTTGTACATGATAAGATGGCTTTTCACTCATAAAGTCAGTAATGCGAACTTTTTGATAATCATGCAGTCCAAACTTGTAACCAATGGGTGCAAGAAGGGCTACAACACCAACAATAACAGCCCATATTTTCCAGTTTACACCTATGAAAAACAGGACTCCATAGCCTATGAGTAGTAAAACTAGTGCAGTACCTAGATCTGGCTCTTTAGCTATGAGAAAGAATGGTATAAGTATGTAGGCACTTAACTTTAAAAAATCTTTAAGACCATAACCCTCTCTAGGTGGAGGGTTGCGGTGTATGAGATAAGCAAGCATTAGGATAAGTGCAGGCTTAACGAATTCTGATGGTTGGATAGTAGCATTGACAAAGGGGATCTCTAACCACCTTTGTGCACCAAGTCTTGAATGACCGACAAACTCAACAGCCAAAAGTAATAAAATGTTGACCCAATAGATAAGAGGTATAAGCCAATTCATCCGACGGATAGGAAGTAAAAATACAAATACAAAGGTAAGTGTAGCAACCCCAATATATGCTAGTTGTTTTTGTGCAAGGGCTGGAACTGCTTCATTGATCAGCCAATTAGATGTGAAGATGAGAGGTAGCAAAAGAATAATAGAAATAAAGTCAAATTGTGCTAAAATGCGCTTATCAATTCTCCACAAACTATACAACTCCTAAAATTTTATAGAATTGTATCATAATAGAGGTATATTAATGAGTGATATTCAAAGCTTTGTGTGTCAAAGTGAACAAAGATTAGATGTTTTTTTAGCATCGGTGATAGAGCAAACACGCTCTCAAGTAGCACAACTTATAAAAAAAGAGTGTGTATATGTTAATGAAAAGTTAGTTTCGCGTGCTGGCGTCAAACTGAAAATAGGTCAAGAGGTTAAGGTTGATTTTCCAGAGGCGAAGATTGCAAAGGCTCTTGAGATAGACTTTGATGTAGAAGTCCTTTATGAAGATGATGATGTTTTAGTGATCAATAAACCAACAAACCTAACAGTCCATCCTGCTCCTAGTGTCAAAGATGCTACTTTGGTAGAGTGGCTCAAACACAAAAATATACGACTCTCTACCATAAGTGGCGAAGAGAGACATGGGATTGTCCATCGTCTTGATAAAGGGACAAGTGGTGTGATGGTTGTTGCAAAAAACAATACGGCACATCAGTTTCTTTCAGAACAACTTCAAGATAAAAGTATGGGTAGGTATTATCTTGCTGTAGTTGTGCCTCCTCTAAAAGAAGATATTACCATAGTTGAAAAACCTATCAAAAGAAGTTCAAAAAACCGTTTAAAAATGGGTTGTGAAAATGGTGGTAAAAGTGCAAAAACTGCTTTTAGTTTTTTGGCATTAAGTGAAGATGAAACTATGCAACTTATAGCTTGTAAACTCTTTACAGGGCGTACGCATCAGATTCGTGTTCACCTTGAAACTATGAGCCGTCATATCCTTGGTGACCACCTCTATGGAAATACTCAAAAAGATGACAAATCGGAACGAATATTGCTCCATGCTTATGAGATACATTTTATCCATCCTAGCACTAAAAAATTATGTTCTTTTGTAGCCCCTATGGATGAGTATATGACTGGTTTTATTGACAATAAATTTAATACGGAGAGTATAGTTGAAGTTATCAACCCTAACTACATTAGTAAGTCTTTCACTCATATTGATTCTTAGTGGATGTGGTACACCAAAACCAAATCTTGATGCAACTATTGATTCTTCTTTGCCCAAGGTGGAGTTGACAGCAAATGGTATCAAAAAAGATATGAAGTCTATCGCTCTTGAATGGAAAGCGTTCAATGATAAAAGAGTGAAGGGTATATATATCTATAGAATGGCTTTAGATAATAATAAGTTAGAGGTAGATGATAATGCATATTATGTTACTATTGACAATCGCTTTTCTACACACTTTTTAGATGCACAGATACAACCAAATTCAAGATATAGTTATTATTTTAAAACATACAGTAAAACAGCAGAAGGTCTTAAGAGTGCGACAACTGTAGTCCGTTCAAATCCTATTTTAGATTCTGTTACATGGATTCATGCTCTCAAAGATATGCCAAGAAGTGCCAAAATCATTTGGCGTCCACATACAAATAAGATTGTAAATGGTTATGAGATAAAAAGACGAACACTTGAGCAAAAAGAGTGGAAGAGCATTGCAGTCTTAGATGGAAGGTTGCGGGCAGAATATATAGATACTGGACTTGCAGATAAACATACCTACATCTATGTTGTCCATGCTTTGACATATAACAATATCATCTCAAAACCGAGTAAAGAGGTACAGATAACAACAAAAGCGCGACCAACGGAAGTGAGAAATATCAAAGCAACAGATAATCAACCCAAAAAAATCATACTCACTTGGCAAAAATCAGATTTAAAAGATTTTTTAAAATATAATATATATCGCTCAAAAAGTGCAGATGGAGGGTATGATCTCATAGCACAAACAAAAACAAATAAATATATAGATAAGATTGATGAAGATGGAGCAAAATATTTTTACCGAGTAAGCGTTCTTGATAAAGATGCTTTAGAAAGTAACTACGACCTTTATTCTGCTCAAGGGGTTAGTGTAGTAAAACCAAATCCACCAGCTCTAGTAGAAGCTAAAATTGTTGATAATACAATTGTACTTAGGTGGAATAAAACTGATGATAGAGCAAAAACTTATATAGTTTCTAAAAGATATAAAAAAAGTATGTTTAATGAAGTTGCAGAAGAGTTTGATGGTATTAGATCTTTATCATATATAGATAAAAAGATACAAGCAGATACAACTTACTACTTTAAAGTTTACGCAGTTGATAAAGATGGTATTCGTTCAAACGCTAGCATTGAGATAGAGTTAGAGACAAAACCTGCTGCAAAAAAACCAAAAGATATTTAATGCCACATCTTCATATTAAAGAATTTAAGAGTATAGAATTTCCTAAAGTACAAGATGGAGTTCGTTTTAACTTTTTAGCTAAAAATGCAAACCATAGTGATGATAAAGTTATTTCAACAACGATTGAAAGGGAAGACTTCTTTTTGTTAGTCCGAGAAGATGAACATAAGTGCCTTTTAAAAACCGATAAACTTACTCGTCCAGCTTCAATCTACAATGTACACAAATGTTTACTCGCCTATGCCAAAGTTGCAGGTTTAGAAATCTTAGGATCAAATGTACCTGATAATGCGAAAAATATACACCTTCAAGAAGTGACAGCACTTAAAAATATAGAATATTTTGCACAGAATTTTCCTGATGCACAAGATGTGGCTATTGAAGTGGGTTTTGGCTCAGGTAGGCATCTCTTGCATCAAGCAAAAGAAAACCCTCAGACGCTTTTTATTGGGATAGAGATTCATCGTCCTTCCATAGAGCAAGTGCTGAAGCAGATTACCATTCAAGAGTTAGACAACTTACTCATCCTAGATTATGATGCACGACTTTTTATGGAGTTAGTCCCTTCAAATATAGTAAGTAAGATTTTTGTCCATTTTCCAGTTCCTTGGGACAAAAAGCCTCATCGGCGTGTCATCTCAACATCTTTCATAGAGGAGTCACAACGGGTACTTAAGATAAACGGTCGTTTGGAACTTCGCACAGATAGTGAAAACTACTATGCCTACTCTTATGAAACCTTTATAGCTTTTAATAAGATCTCTCTACAAATCAATAAAAATAAAGATATTGCTATTAGTTCCAAATATGAAGATAGATGGAAGCTCATGGAAAAAAATATCTATGATGTTACAATGATAAATGAGATAGATTCTGAGCCACTTCACATAGAGGGAGGCTTTACTTTCTCTGCATTTACAAAAGATGCGCAAGAACTTTTGACTCTTCATGCAACTACTAAAAAATTTGAGAGTGGTTTTATCCATTTTGAAAGGGCTTATACTTTAGATGATGGTATCATGCTACGCGTTTCAATGGGGAGTTTTGATAGACCTGAGCATCTCTATATTATCATACAGGGCAAACAAATTCGTTATTACCCTTCTTTACCACTTCGCTCAAAAAGCAATCTAGTGGCACATAAATTTTTAGATGAGGTACTCAATGGATAGAGTTATAGTGGCTAAAAATGTTTCTCTTTCATACACAGCAGATGAAACTATCATCAATCAGGCAAACTTTAGTGTCAACTCAGGAAGCTTTGTCTTTATCACAGGAGCAAGTGGTAGTGGTAAATCAACACTTTTAAAATCTCTTTTTGGTGCTATCAAGCTCAAACAGGGAAGTTTAGTTGTGGGTGGCGTTGAGTTAAGTAAGGTTTCTCGTTCTAAACTGAACTTTCTAAGACGCCATATAGGGATAGTATTTCAAGACTATAAACTTGTCAAAGAGTGGACTATAGAGAAAAATATCATGATGCCTCTCATCATCAATGGGTATGAAAAAAGTGTGACAACAAATCAAGTTGAATCACTTCTCAAACATGTAAGACTAAAGCATCAAGCTGGAAAATACCCATTGGAACTGAGTGGGGGAGAGCAACAACGCGTTGCAATGGCAAGAGCTCTGTCTCATAATCCTATCTTAATCCTTGCAGATGAGCCTACCGGAAATCTTGATGAGTATTCATCTGAACTTATATGGAAACTGCTCGAAGGTGCAAATACGCAACTTGAGACAACAGTTATAGTAGTTACTCACCATATACCAACTTCACTCAATGTTGATTATAAACATTTTCATATAGAATATGGCACTATTAATGAAATCAATTAAAAATCATCTCTCACTGATTGTGGCACTTGTCAGCATACTCTTTTCGATACAGATTTTTGTTATAGTAGAGAGATCTATAGATGCTTATAAACAAAATCTTGCCAATAATTATTCGGTGGTTGTGGTATCACAAAAAGCAATCACTCAAAAAGAATTTTTTAAAATAAATAAACTCATTAGTAAAGTTAAAGTTCTCTCACCAGATAATGTCATCAAGCGTTTAAATTCGGATATCGACAAAAGCAACATGGAGTTTTTAAAGCTTACTTTACCAAAATTTTACAAGTTGCATCTCAAAAGCTATCCATCACCAAGAGAGATTAAAAGACTTAGGAAAAATCTGCTAAATAACAGATTTATAACAAAGGTAGAAGATTTTTCAAATACTCATGATACTATCTACAAACTACTTGTATTGTTTAAAAATGTTGTATTAGTTTTTGCTGCTGTGGTTTCCATCGTAACAATGCTTCTCATCCTTAAGGAACTTAGAATTTGGCAGTTTAAACATAACGAAAGGATGAGCATAATGGGGCTGTTTGGTGCGCCAACTTGGTTGCGTTCGGCTGTTTTATTTCGACTCTCCATAGTTGATGCCATCATCTCAAGTATGATAGTTTTTGCTATTTTTACCGTTTTGTCTTCATCAAATTGGATATTAAATCAATTTAAAAATATAGATATTAGTGTAGTGATTTTTGATAATGTAGGAGATTTTTTCATCCTTTTTGGTATCTCTATTGTTCTTTCTATTATTTTAGCTTCGATGATTGTTTTAGGTCATAAAGAAGAAGTATGATAAAAGTTTTTCTGACTTTTTTTTTATTGTTTAGTTGCGTAAATGCAAAAAATGACATTGATAAAAAGATTAAAAAAACAAGTGCAAATTTAAAAAATTTTTCAAAATCATATGGCTCTATCAACAAAAAGATGGCAAGAAATGCTAAAGATATTTTGCGACAAAAACAAGAGATACTCAAACAACAAAAGTATTTAATAGAACTTAAGAAATCTTTGAATTTAAAAGCACAAAGTTATGGTGAAAACTCTAAAAAATTAAAACAATTGCAAACAAAGCAACAAGAACTCCAAAATGCACAAGATGCTATAGAGGAGGAGTTGATCTTTACCATCGCCAAAAGCATCTCTCTTAAAGTGGTTTTAGATGAAAACAACGCTCAAACAGAGGAATCTTTAATCGAACTTGAAGTGATTAAAGCTATGCTCGCAAAAACAAAAGCAAAAGCAAAAAAGTTAAATGATGAGTTCTATAAAAATTCTCTTGTTCTTAAAAGAACTGATGAGCAGACACACTCTTTAGAAAAGTCAATATCTAGTATTGATACAAAGAGGAAGAATCTTCTCCAGACACAAAGAAAAAATAAAAAATCTTTAAAAAAGTTAGTTTTACTAGAAAAAGCATATAAAAAAGCTTTAAAAAAGCTTATTAAAAAACAAGACTCCATTAAGCAAACATTAGCAAAACTTAAAATTATAAAAGTAGATAGGTTGAGAAAAGCAAGACAAGATGAGGCAAGACGCAAGGCATTTGCAAAAAAAACTTCCAATAAAAACTTACCAAAAGTAAAAAAACCTGGTAGCTCTTACCAAAGTGTAAAAACAAAAAAATATCGTGGTAGAAAAACAATAGCTCCTCTTAATGCATATACCATTACTAAAAAATATGGAACTTATACAGATCCTATATATGGTATAAAGATTTTCAACGAATCTATCTCTATGAAACCAAAAAATAAAAATGCAAAGGTAAAAACAGTATTCAATGGAAAAGTTATCTATGCAGATAAAACAGCAATCCTTAACAATATAGTTATTGTTCAGCACAAAAATGGTTTGCATACTATCTATGCAAATCTAAGTCAAATTTCACCAAGCATCAAAAAAGGTATAAAAATAAAAAAAGGTTATACCATAGGACGAGTTAATAATGAGCTTATCTTTGAAGTAACACAAAAGTCGTATCATATTAACCCTATTAGGCTTTTTAAATAATTAGATTGGTATTAGTTTATTTTTGGTTATAATTTCAAAATATACTTTTTATTGTAATTTGTAAGGAATAAAATGAACTTTATACAAACTCGTGGAATAGATGAATCTAAACAAAAAACTGTAACTTTTTCAGAAGCTATATTAAGCCCAATCGCCTCTTTTGGTGGACTTTATGTGCCAGAGGAACTACCTAACCTTGGTAACGAGTTCTTAGCAAAACACCTCCATAGCGATTATAAAACATTAGCTTACGATATGTTAAAGAGATTTGAGATAGATATAGATGATGCAGTGATCAATGAAGCATTAGCTCTTTACGATAGTTTTGATGATGCAAACAATCCTGTCCCTGTTGTCAAAATAAAAGAAAACTTATATATATCAGAACTTTATCATGGTCCAACTCGTGCTTTTAAAGATATGGCATTGCAACCTTTTGGAGTTGTTCTCTCTTCTATTGCTCAGCAAAAAGATGAAAACTATCTCATACTTGCAGCTACAAGTGGCGATACTGGTCCAGCGGCATTGGAGACATTTAAAAATCGTCCTAATGTCAAGGTGGCTTGCCTGTACCCTGATGGTGGAACAAGTGATGTTCAGCGTTTACAAATGGTCACAGAGGATGCTGATAATCTAAAAGTAATAGGGATTCATGGCGTTTTTGATGATGCTCAAAATGCTTTAAAGATGCTTCTAGTTTCAGAAGAATTTAAGAGCTCATTAAAAGAGCACAACACCTCTTTATCAGCCGCAAATTCAGTCAATTTTGGTCGTATTATTTTTCAAATCATTTATCACATTCACTCTTATTTAGAGTTGCTACGCCAAGGTGCAATAGAAGAAAGAGAAAAAGTCTATCTGAATGTCCCAAGTGGGAATTTCGGTAATGCTCTTGGTGGGTATTATGCTTGGAAAATGGGCTTGCCGGTTGAAAAAATTATTATCTCTTCAAATGAAAATAATGTTTTAACAAAGTTGATTCAAACTGGAAAATATGATTTACGAGATTGTGAAGTAGTGGGAACAACTTCCCCAGCTATGGATATACTTAAATCATCTAATGTTGAAAGAGTTTTGTTTGACATGTTTGGTGATGTTCGCACAAGAGAGTTGATGAATGACCTTGAAGTCAATCAATTTTATGAATTAACTTTGGAGGAACTCGATACTTTGCGAGAGGTTTTCGATGCAGATTTTTGTACAGGGGATGAGGGTAAAAAGTATATTAAAGAGATTTTTGATGCAGATGCATACCTTATGGACCCTCATACTGCCACATGCCTAAAATCTTATGAAACATGCAGCGATCCTAGTATTAAAACTATCGCCTACTCAACAGCCGAATGGACTAAATTTTCCCCAGTTATTGCCAATGCCCTGACAGGTGAAGAAGATGCACAAGACATGATAGCATTAGAGTCTATATCTAAAGAGGCAAATTTAGACATACCATTTATGATAAAAGAGCTCTTTAACAAGGATATAGTTCATAGTACCATCATAGATAAAAAAGATATATCCAAAGAGATCTTGAAGTTTCTTTAGTTGGCTCGTACTTTGGAGGTGTTCGTTTTTTCAAAGAAAAAATGATCCCCGTAAAAGTACAGTGAATGAGCCAACTACACTGGCTCGTACTTTGGAGGTGTTCGTTTTTTCAAAGAAAAAATGATCCCCGTAAAAGTACAGTGAATGAGCCAACTACACTGGCTCGTTAAGCTACTTCGCCTTACTAACCAACACTCCACCTAGGACTATCAGTCCTATCCCACAAAAAGTCCAAAAATCTGGAAATTTATCTCCAAGTAAAAAACCAAAGCCTATAGCAAAGGGTATGTTTGTATAGCTAATCACACCGATGATACTCGCTTTTGAAGCTGAATATGCTTTTGTGAGTAACCATTGTGAAAGAGTTGAGATAATAGCCATGAACACTATGAGCAACCAAAGTTTGGAAGTAAGTGGTAGTATAAATTCTGGAAATAAAAATTCTAATGATGGGGAAATGCTTAGATAAGGCGATATACTAAATAAAATAGCTGGAATAATAGTCCCTATCACTACAAAAGATAAAACAATAATGCGAGAGTCATAGATCTCCTTGATCTTTTTGATGGTTGCATAAGCAAGAGCAGCGAAGAATCCTCCGAGTATCCCTAAGAGATGCTCATAAGAGATGCTCATACCAAAGGGTTTAGTGATGAGTATGATACCACCTAACCCAACGAGCAGAGCGAGTATCGTTCGCTTACTAAGATGCTCTCCAAGTAGATAAAATGCTAAGATAGATACAAATAAAGGGGAGGTTTTATTGAGTGTTATCGCTTCGCCTAAAGGTATCACAGTAATCGTATAAAAGAACAATATCATAGCTATAAAACCAAATAAACCACGCATAAAAAGTAGATGGAATTTGCCACCTAGTAGGCTGGGTGGTTTGAGTTTGAGAGCATAAAGTATAAGCCCTATACCAATAATATTTCTAAAAAATACAATCTCCAAAGCACTCATATCATCGGAAAGTATTTTTGCTATAGCACCATTAAAAGCAGAGATGAGGGCACTAAGGAGCATAAAAAGTATGCCTCGGTCTAAATTTTTTAACAAAAAATGACTAATTAGAGTTCTGTAGCGCGTTGATAAGCAGCATCTATAGCGTTAATACAGGCACTTCTTACATTACCATCTTCTAAAGCTGCATAACCTGCGGCAGTCGTACCTCCTGGACTCATTACACCATCTTTTAAAAGAGCTGGATGGATATCTTGGATCAAAGCACCAAAACCACCGAAAAGCCCACGCATAATCCCCATAGCATCATCTCGTTTTAGCCCTTGTTTGACTGCACCATCTGCTAAAGCTTCTGCGATAAGGGCTAGGTAAGCAGGACCACTTCCAGCCAAGGCAGTTGCGATATTTAACTCTTTTTCACTTACTAACCATCTTGTATCCCCTATAGCCCCTAAGAGCTGTTGGGCTTCAGCTCTAAAGCTTTCATCACCAGTAAGTGTAGTCATAGATAATCCCACGCTTGCAGCAAGATTTGGCATTGTTCTTACCACTGCATCTGTGCTTAGATTCTCTTTGAGCTTTTTAACACTTGTCCCAGCTAACACAGAGTAAATTACTCTTGCTTTGCCTTTAAGTTTAACACCCACACTCTCAACATTTGCAGGTTTCACACAAAACATAACTGTTTTTTCCTTCATATCAAAATTGTCTATGAGGTATTTTTCTACTTTAACACCTAGAGCATCTTCAAACTGGGTAAGTTTTTGCATGTTACGACCAACTACTTCTATCGTGTACTCACCTACTAAGCCTTTTGCGATGCTCAAGGCCATATTCCCATTTCCTATAAAAGTGATTGTTTGCATTGTTTTCCATTTACATCTACACAATTATAATTTAATGGGCTTTATATTTTGAAAAGAATATAAATCCTACAAATTAAAGTTGTGCATTTTTTATGACATTATAACATTATACTACTGTAAACTTCGGAAAACTCAAGGAAACTTCCAAAGCATTTATAGGGCAGTATAATATTCCTTGTATTGCTTAATTGTTTTCAAAGTACCTCTCTACTCCATCAGCCAACCCCATAGCCATTCTTTTTCTGTAGCTATTGTTCACTAGCATTTTTGCCTCTTTTGGGTTAGTGATGAAACCAACTTCTACTAAAACAGCTGGCATCTGTGCACCAACTAGAACCCAAAAAGGACCTTCACGAACACCACCATCATTGACACCTTTATAGTGAGCGTTCAAAGAACCTAACATCCCTCGTTGCAAATCTATGGCAAGTTTATGAGATGCTATAGTTTTTGCATGATTTAAAAACTTAAAAAGACTATGTTTTGAATACTTATTCATCTCAGATATATCTGCAGTATTTTCTTGTTCTGCAACTTTTTCAGCTCTACCAGAACGAGAGGGGGAAAGAAAATAGCATTCAACACCATAGGCTTTTTTTGCATTTCGTTTAGGGACTGCATTTGCGTGTATGCTGATGAAAAGATTTGCAGATTTTTTATTGGCTAAAGCCGTTCTATTGCTTAGTTTTATGAACTTATCTGAGTCCCTTGTCATGTATACTTTATAGCCTCTGTATTTTAATATTTTTTTTAAGTATTGTGCGATTTTAAGCACAACTACCTTCTCTCTATACCTCTTATACCCTATAGCTCCAGGGTCTTTACCGCCATGCCCTGCATCTATCACTATTATTTTCTTTTTATCTTTTGTGATGTGGGTATAAATTCTTTTAGACCTTTTTTTCTTTGATTGTATCGTCATTTCTATAGTTAGTTTATTCATATTTCTATTAAATCTAATCTTGACTTTTTTATTGTTTTCGATTACAAGACGAAGAGTGTTTAGTCTGTACTGTGCTATTTTTATCCTTTTGATCCCCTCTCTTCTTAGCATTTGACTTTTTGAAAGCATCGAAGCATGGATATCAAAAACATATTTATAACTCTTTTTCTTTTGATTATACAGAGTAAAATAATTAATTTGATTTTTTCTTAATTTTTTATCAAACTTAAGGATAAGTTTATCGTTGTACCAAGAGATATTTTTCAGTTTATGTGAGGATGTAATCTTTATCTGCTTAGCTTTTTTAAAAACTTTCTTTGTTATTAATTTTGGCTTTTGATAGGAAGATCTTTTAGTTAAGCTGGCATATTCTTTTTCATACTGTATTACATCAATATGAAGTTTTTTTCCACTATGAATAATCCCTTTAAGAGCACTTTTCTTTAATCTTTCATCATCATGTATAATAGAACGAAGATAAAGATTTTTAAAGTCATTATAAGCTCGAAACTGATTACTTTTTGTATCTGTTTTTATATAGATATTAGCACGATTTAGAATCTCATTATTACTGAGTCCAAACAAAGTCGTGGTAATAAATACCAATACAACAAAAAAGTGCATCATCTTATGACTATTCGCCTTGTATCAATTTATCCATCAACTCTTTTACGCTGATAAGTTTGTCAAGTTTGTATCCATTTGTTCCTGAAAAGAAAAGACCAGTTTCAAGATTACCCTCATACGCATCTGAGAGCCTATCAGCTATACAAAAGCCAACAACCTTAGCTTCCTTACCACGATTACAAGGTGCTACACAATTTGAGATACATTTGATAGCAGGACCCTCACGCTTTTCTACTAACGCAGTAAGATTTGTCCTAACCCCTTGTGCTGGGTATCCCACAGGAGAGCTCATAAGCACAATATCTTCTTTTTTTGCGTTAATAAGGACTTGTTTGAAGTTTTCATGCGCATCACATTCATGTGTACCGATAAATCTAGTACCCATCTGAACTGCGCGTGCCCCAAGACTCAACATCTGCTCAATATCTTTTTTATCCCAAACACCACCAGCAGCAATAACAGGGATGTCACCCCAACTAGCAGCTTCTTGGACAACTGGTGCGACAATGTTTTCTAACTGGTTTTCTGGTAGCTTACATTGTTCATAGGTAAAACCTTGATGCCCACCAGATTTTGGACCTTCAACCACTACTGCATCTGGAAGTCTGTTGTATCTTTTTTGCCATCTTTTACAGATAATTTTGAGTGCTTTTGCAGAAGAAACGATAGGCACTAGAGCAACATCTGGATACCCTTCTGTAAATTCTGGCATATTTGTAGGGAGTCCTGCTCCTGTGATGATAATGTCTATTCCACTCTCACATGCATCTTTAACAACTCTTCCATAATCATTGATAGCATAAAGGATATTTGCAGCAAGAGGTTTGTCTCCACATACTTTTCTAGCATTTTTGATGATAGCATCGAAACCCTCTTTAGAGTAAAAACCTAAAGCATCAAGTGGTTTGCCTTCTACAAGTTTATTTGCATATTTTTTATCTTCATAGTATCCAGTTCCAACAGCTGAGATAACACCAAGTCCACCCTCTTTAGATACATTTCCAGCAAGTTGATCCCAACTAATTCCCACACCCATTCCACCTTGAACTATAGGTTTACTTATCTCATATTTTCCGATTTTTAGTTTGTTGAAACTCATTAATTAACCTTTAACTTTGCAAATTTTCTTTTTCCAACTTGAAGCACATACTCACCAACACTTAGTTGCAAATCTATCTCAGAGATTTTTTCTTGGTTTATTCTAACAGCACCTTGCTTAATATCTCTTCTAGCTTGTGAAGTTGATGACTCTATCTTACAATCAACCAAAGCTTTTGCTATCCAAATCTCCCCTTCACATGAAAACTCTTCTACATCGGTAGGAATTTGACTTCTTGCATGTACTTTTTCAAACTCAGCTTTTGCCTCATGTGCTAACTCCTCAGTATGAAACCTTGTTGTTATCTCTAAAGCCAAATCCTCTTTTACTTTTTTAGGATGTAATGAACCATTTTCTACACCAGATTTTATCTCAGCAATCTCTTCAAGTGTTTTTGTACTAAGAAGCTCAAAATATCGCCACATTAACGCATCAGAGATGCTTAACACTTTGCCAAACATATCATTGGCTTCATCTGTCACACCAATATAATTTCCAAGAGACTTACTCATCTTTTGAACACCATCTAAACCTTCTAAGATAGGCATCATTAAAACTGCTTGTTGCTTTTTAATCTCATAAACTTTTTGAAGTTGACGACCCATGAGGAGATTAAACTTCTGATCAGTTCCACCTATCTCTATGTCGCTTTGAAGATGCACGCTGTCATAGCCTTGAAGTAATGGATAGATAAATTCACTTACGGCGATAGGCGTTTGTGATGCATATCTTTTAGAGAAGTCATCTCTCTCTAACATTCTAGCAACTGTAAGATTTGAAGCCAATTGCAACATCCCTAAAGCACCGAGCTTCTCTAACCATTCTTTATTGTAAACAATCTCTGTTTTACTCTCATCTAAAATCTTAAATGCCTGAGTAGTATAAGAAGTGATATTTTTTGCTATATCTTCCTCAGTCAGTACCTTTCTTGTGGCACTTTTGCCTGTGGGATCACCTATAGCTGCAGTAAAATTACCGATGAGAAACTGAATCCTCCCACCATATTTTTGAAATATTGCAAGTTTTTGCAATAATACAGTATGACCTAAATGCAAGTCAGGTGCAGTTGGATCAAAACCAGCCTTTACGGTATAGGTTTTCCCCTCATCATAATATGCTTTGAGAAGCTTTACAATCCTCTCTTCATCAATGATTTCAGCAGTTCCTCTTTTTATCTCGTTCAACGCAACATCTAACATGTATATATTTTCCTAACGATAAGCATCATCGGCTCGCACCAAATGGATTACTTTTATTTTTTGCTCTATTTTACCACGAAGTTTATTAATATCAGCCTCTTTTGACTCAAATCCCATCTCACAATAACGAGTTGACTCACTTTTGTTTTTTCCTAATTCGATTGAACTAATATCTATATTTAATTTTACAAGATAATTTAAAAATTCTGCAAGCGTACCTTTACCACTATGAAGAGAGATAATCATATTATACTCATAAATATTTTCCTTCTCCCACTTCACAAAAACCATTTTATCACCATTTGCAAGTTGTGCATAAGCCTTTTGACACATCTTATGATGCACATAAACCTTCCCTTTTTCTATAAAACCCATTATCTCATCACCCATTTTAGGATGACAACAATAGTCAAAAACAACATCACTTACCCCAAGAGTTGAGTAAATTGTAATCCCTTTATGAGAAAATTGACGAATTTTAAATCTATGACGCGATAAAAACCCTGTAAAACGATTATTTTTTGAGATATCAAAAGTATATTTATTGACGACATCTTTGAGATGGTCTATGTCTGCTGGGATTGTCGCCTGTTTTGTACACCCTGAGGTTCTATACCACTCCTCAACCCGAGAGTTATTTAAGTTCATAGCAGTTGCTATGATATTGATAGCACTTTTTGAGTTTATATCTTTGATCTTTGCACCACAGTTGTATCGCATATTTGTTTTTGCTTTAGAAGTGATGACAGCATCTATCCAAGAGCATCGGGTAATGTTCTCATCTGAAACTATCACTTTAACAATATCCCCATTTTTGAGTTCATTAAGAAGTGATGATTTTGTTTTATTAATGAGGGCTGCAGTTGCTTTATTTCCAACTTCAGAGTGCACAGCATACGCAAAATCCAATACTACGGCACCTCGAGGAAGAGTAAAAGGCTCTCCCGTTGGAGAAAATACAGAGATGTCTTCTGAGTACAAATCATTTTTGATAAGCTCATAAAAGTCTTCTACTGACTCATTTTGGTAACCTAGGTTATTGAGCCAATCTAGGTTAATAGCATCTGCTCCACTTTTGTATTTCCAATGTGCAGCGACACCTAATTCAGCAGTTTGGTGCATCTCAAAAGTACGAATCTGTATCTCGAAAATAGCAGTATCGTGAAAAACTGAGGTATGAATAGTCTGATAACCATTATCTTTAGGCACAGCAATATAATCTTTGAATCTTGATGAGAGCGGTTGAAAGTGAAGATGGATAAGTCCGAGAATGGTGTAACATTTCACCTTATCATCTGTGAGGATTCTCACAGCTAAAAGGTCTAAAACTTCATCAATACTTATCCCTTTTCTTTGCATCTTAAGATGGATAGAGTAACTGTGTTTCACACGAGAGAGAATCTCTATATCATCTTCACAAAAACCATTTTTCATCAGTATCGTATTGATAGTTTTTTTAAACTCATCTAGCTTCATCTCGATAGCATGATAGTTTGTATCGAGATAACTGTCTATATGATTTTTCTCTTCAACAAAAAGGTAAGAAAAACTAAGATCTTCAAGCATGTTTTTTAAAAAGCTTATCCCTAGTCTATGTGCAATAGGGGCGTACACCACTAAAGTTTCTTCTGCTATTCTTATCTGTTTATGTGAGGAAAGAGCATCTAGGGTGAGCATGTTGTGCAGTCTGTCACATAGTTTTACAACCAAGACGCGTACATCTTTGATAGAGGCTAAAAGCATTTTTCTAAAAGAGAGAGCAGAAACGATTAGTTTTTCATCTGAAGACGAGGGGCTGAGTTCATCATCACGAATTTTATCAATCTTAGTAAGCCCTTCAACAAGATGCGCTACATCCTCGCCAAAAACATGGATAATCTCTTCGATCGTAATCTCTGTATCTTCTACAACATCATGTAAAAGTGCTGCGATAGACATAGATATATCATTTGTTATAGAAGCTACAATAGCAGAGACTAAAATGGGGTGGATTACATAAGGCTCGCCACTCTTTCGCTGTTGCCCTTCATGGGCATGGATTGAGTATTTAAGTGCATCTTCTAAGCTAGAAGTTTCTTCAAAATGTGAGTAAAGATACTGGGTTGCAGAGTCAATAGAGTGGAAGTGTTTTACTTTCTCAATGTCAGCTTGACTCAGTCCCAAGACTTAGTCCTCTAAATCAACAAAGCCTTTTACACTTACAAGGCCTTCTGCAATTTCCATCAGTGCTAAGTCTGCTGCTTTTACACTTTTTGGATCAATATTGAGTTTACTTGTAGCACCATTTAAAAGCTCATCCATTCTTTTAGCTACCGCTAATGCTAATTGGTAATTATCCATAACTGGATTGTCTTTTAAAACTTTTGCTGTTAATTCTTCTGTTTTCATCATTTTATTTTCCTTTTATATTTTCATTTTACTATTATTTGACTATAGAACAGTTTGTTAAATCGCCCTGTATAATCTTTAAAAGATTACCCTCTGTGAACATATCACACACAATAATGGGTAAAGAATTATCTTTTGCAAGTGATATAGAAGTATCATCCATCACTTTAATATGGTCACTTAAAGCCTGCTCATAAGTGATTGCATTTAGCTTCACTGCATCATCATATTTAAGTGGGTCCTTATCGTAAACACCATCTACTTTTGTTGCTTTAATAACAAGCTCGGCACCTATCTCAACGGCACGAAGTGTTGCTGCGGTATCTGTTGTAAAAAACGGATTTCCAGTCCCTGCGGCAAAGATAACAACACGACCTTTTTCTAAATGACGAACAGCTTTTCGGTTGATGTAAGGCTCAGCAATTTGCTCCATCTTGATAGCTGTTTGCATACGAACTTCAAGTCCAGCATGTTCACAAGCCTCTTGCATAGCTACACCATTGATAACGGTAGCGAGCATACCCATGTAGTCACCACTTGTTCTTTTGATGATGCCATCTTGTGCGGCAGTTACCCCACGAATGATGTTTCCACCACCTATGACGATAGCTATTTCAATACCAGCATCTACGAGTGATTTGATCTCTTGAGAGATATAATTGAGTATCTTTGTATCGATCCCATGACCTGCTTCACCTGCAAGAGCTTCACCTGAAAACTTAACTAAAACGCGTTTTTGAGCCATGTTAAACCTTTTTATACCTATCTTTGTTCGGTACTATTTCGCGGATTATATCTTTAAATGGCTTATAAAGCTATTAACTTTTCTATTTCTGAAAAAACCACAGCTCTCTTATCCTCTTTTGGCTTGAGAACTGCTTCTAACATTAAGGCAATATTTTCATCAATATCTGCTACTAAAGAACGGATATCTTCAAGTTTTTCATGTTTAATCACATTTGTAAAACGCTCATAGGCGGAGTAGGCTTCTCTTTTTGAAAGTTGATAGTAAAATTTACGAGCAAACTCAAAGAGTTCATACTCCTCATTTTTTCCAGTATTTGCCTTTTCACTGAAACTTAGATGGGCATCTATGCTTTTACTCCTTAAGTAGGCATTTAACTTCATTACAAAACCTACATTTGCCAAGGAGTATTGAGAAAGCACCCTATCATTATAGGCTTCAAAATTTTCATTTTTCTTTCTTTGTTTTTTATACTCAATCATGATGGATTCTATATAGTATTTTGCATAAATAAGTGGCGCTGACTTGATAACAGTATGTCCCTCTTGCCCCTCAGAGATAAGTTTTCCACCCATAAAGATATTCACTCCATCTACTGTTTTTCCATCTATTTTTGCCTTACATCCTTCAAAACCGATGTCTGCTAAGCCATGTATTCCACACCCTTTCACGCACGCTGACCAATACATTCTTAAGCGTCCAGAACTGAGTGGTACTTTTTCATCAAGATATTTTGCCATATTGATGGCGTCATTTTTATTTTCTATCACGCCAAAAGGGCAATGCTCGGTTCCTGCACAGGCGATAAGGTGATTGAGGTATGGAGTATTCACACTTTTGTAAGTCTCAAAGAATCTCTCTTCTAAAAGAGATGCTACATCATTTATACCCATGATAAAAAGAGATTGTTCCATATCGAGTCTAATATTGCCATTGCCATATTTTTGGGCAAGCTGGGCTACCTCTATCATGGCACTTCCAGTAAAGACACCTGATGGAACCACTACATGGACAGCAAAGCTACCATCACGAAGTTGCACTCGACCTTGGTCTGGCTCATTAAAGTCTATCTGAGTCATCGTCACTCCAGCAGTTGCGAACTCTCTATGTGCTTTTTTTCTAATTGCTCTTGTAAACTCCCCTACTCCCACAGATTCGATGAGAAAGTGGAGTCTATTTTTATTACGGTTATCACGAAAACCATACTCTTTAAAAATATCTATCGTAGCTCCAAATGCCTCTAAAACTTCTTCTTCATCTTTTAAAAAGATATCTGCATTCTTTCCCACTACGCCCACTTTTCCACCAAGATACATATTAAAACCGTAGATACCATCTTTTTGTGCCAAAGCAAAAGAGATATCATGACAAAACACATTGCATCTATTAGAATAAGAGCCACTGATAGCGGTATTAAACTTTCTCGGAAGTGTCGATATCCACTCCTCTTTGTAAAGAAACATCTCTTGAAGTTTCAGAACTATTTTATGCGAAGGGAGGACATTGTCAAATGCCTCTGCATCAAGAGGATCTATCATGATGCTTCTGATATTATCAACCCCTGTTTGATACCCATCTAGTCCCACTTCTTCAAGCCTTTTTATGACCGTTGGTAGATCTTCTATGCGTAGATACCTCAACTCACACTGCTGTCTTGTAGTAAGGTCTATGTAGTCTTGTCCAAACTCTTTAGCACACGCACCAATAACTTTTACTTGATCTGCAGTCAAAAATCCACCAGAAGTACGAAGTTTAAGCATAAAACGCTCAGGAGTAGCAGGTCTATCATAGATACCAAAACATTTTAAAAAGTATTTTTTATCCTCATCAGGGATTGAGCCATACCCCTCTTTCGCATAGTATTGTAACTTTTCATAAGCCTCACTTGGAGACTTTAACTGTTTTGTTTGTTCTATCTTATTGAGTTTTTTTGCTCTTGCATCGTAGGCGTTTTGTAATGCTTGCATCATCTGTCCATTTTTACTTTCTATTGCATAGTTTTTATTATTATAGCTATTTTTTAGGCATAAATTTATTTAAATTTGGATAATTTTTATACAACTTTGGATAGCTCGTGAAGCTTTACACCTTCAAAAACTGTTTTGATATGCTCTATCTCACCACTCACCACTTGTTCTTGAAACTCTAAACCATCTGGTTTTGCCTTAGAATGAAGTTGTATAGCAGTTTGCTTGAAGTTTGGCTCACCCGATTTTGGACAGAAACTATCGTTAGTTAAAGTGTTGATGAGCTGTGTATTGAAATGAAATGGTACAAACACATTTGATGGGGCAACACTACCCGTTACTCGTACAACGACATCTTCTATCCTACCTCTTTTGGATGAGAGTGCTATCCTATCTCCACTTTTAACTTCTAAAATTTTTGCATCATTTGGGTTGATGTCAACCCACGCTTCTGGGGCTAAGTCATTGAGTATCCCTATGTCAGCTGTTTTAGTGCGGGTGTGCCACTGCTCCACTGTTCGCCCTGTATTTAAGATGAGTGGAAAATCTGCATTTTGAGGTTCTGCCATCGGATACCAATCTAAACACAAAAGTTTTGCTTTTTGATCTTTAGTTCTAAAAGCGATATCTGGAGAGTAGAGTCGCTTTGTTCCTAGTGGTCTCTGCTCATTGCAAGGCCACTGTATCCCACCATTTTCTTCGAGTAATTCATAGGTTATACCTGAATAATCACAAAGTTGATCTTTCGTAATTTTCTTAAACTCATTAAAAGCATCTATAGGCTTTCCCCACTCTTTAAATAAAAGCTCATGTACTCCGTAAAAATACTTTGAAAAATCCACAATTATGTCAAAGTCACTTTTTGTATCTCCAATAGGTTCTACCGCTTTGTTAGCTCTATTACACCTTCTTTCAGAGTTTGTGTAGGTCCCCTCTTTTTCACCCCAAGTAGCAGCTGAAAAAACCACATCCGCCATACGAGCAGTATCACTATAGAAAGCATCTTGAACCACAAGCAGATCTAGTTTTTTAAATATTTTACGCAATTTATCCTGATTAACAAAAGAAACAAGTGGATTTGTTGCGACTATCCAGAGTGCTTTTATCTCCCCTTTATCTATTGCCTCAACAATCTCTGCATATTTATGCCCACGCTCAGTTGGGATGATATCTTGTGGTACATTGACTAACTGGGCATACTCTTTTGCAACGAGTGGGTCACCAAAGTTTCTATACCCTGGGAGCGAAGAGGTAAATCCACTCTCTCTTGTTCCCATAGCATTACACTGCCCAGTGATAGAAAAAGGTCCAGTACCCTCTCGCCCTATATGTCCAGTAAGAAGATGTAAGTTGATGATAGCACTAACTGTATCTGTCCCCATAAAAGATTGGTTTACACCCATAGTCCAAGCACTTAGCACTGCATCTTGAGAGACAAACTGGCGTGCTAGTTCATAAAGCATCTTTACATCGATGCCAGTAATGTTTGCTACCTCTTGAGGTGGATAGTTTTGAAGATGTTTTTTTAGCTCTTTATAACCGTTTGTGTTAGCAGTGATGTAGCCTTCATCTTCCCAACCTTGTTCCATAACGATATATGCAAGTCCATTAAACAGTGCCAAATCTGTACGAGGTTTGATGGGTACAAAAATATCTGCCATCTGAGAAGTCTTTGATGCACGAGGGTCAATGACAATGATGCGAGGTTTGTTTTTGTTTTTGGCGATATGCAGCGTAAGAATGGGATGGTTGTCTGCTATATTTGCCCCTATGAGAAAAATGGTATTTGCTTTTTCAAAGTCCTCGTAAGAGCTAACAGGTCCATCACTTCCTAGCGACTGCTTATAGCCCGATACAGCAGAAGCCATACAAAGCGTTGTGTTACCATCATAGTTGTTTGTACCAAGACCAAGCTGAACAAACTTACCAAGCGTGTAAAACTCCTCTGTCAAAAGCTGTCCCGAGGAGATAACACCAACAGCTTTTTGACCATGCTCTTTAGCTATGCGTTTAAACTCTGAACTCACTTTTTTATAGGCTTCATCCCATGAGGCATCTTGATGCACTCCATCTACTTTTATGAGTGGATTTGTCACTCTGTTTTTTGAGTTGATGGACTGATGTTCACTTAAACCTTTTGGACAGAGCGTCCCCTTATTGACAAAGTGCTTTGGGTCACCTTTGGTATAAAGAGCTTTGCCATCTTTGACACCGATGTAGAGACCACACCCTACCCCACAGTATCCACAAGCGGACTGTACCCATTTGTCTGGCTTTTTCTCATCACTTATCATCCCAAACATTGGGTCGTGAGAAAGTTTATATTTTTTCTCTTGTATATCAAAACCTAGAAAATCTTTTAATTTTTTTATCATAATAACTCTTTTTCATTTTCTTTTACTTATTTTATCATAAAAGATGCCCTATAGATTTATATTTAGTTTATTTATTAATCAGGAATGCTTTTTAGTGCTTGTTGCATATCATTTTGGATCAGCATATAGAGAGTAGGTAGAGTTGATAGGCTTATGGGGAAAATGGAGAGGCACTTAAATGATGAAAATATACTTTCTCCAACTTGAAAAAGATGCTTTGTAAGAAAAGAAAAACTGAGAAATTAATTGATAAAGGCACTGATATGCTTCAAGAAGATGATTTCAATACTATATTATCAAATATTAATAATAAATACGGTAATATACTTCCTAATATAATAGATAATAAGGTACTACGATGAAAAATATACTTATTGAACAAAACATACACTGGGGCAAGAAGCTATATGAAAGTGTAAAAAGAGAGGCTTTATCTAAGCTCATCTCATATCTTCCTCTAAGGCAAGTCATAACTATTACAGGTATTAGAAGATGTGGTAAAAGTACTTTAGCTAAACAGGCTATAAATTATCTCATAGAGAGTGGAATCGAAGCGAAAAATATATTTTTTATAAATCTTGAAAATCCTCTATTTTTAGAGCATAAGCATAATCCAGATTTTTTAGATACCATTTATGAAGAGTATCTAAAGTTGATGAATCCAAAAGGGAAAGTTTACTGTTTGTTTGATGAGATACAATACTTTGAGAACTGGCAAGTCTATATAAAAAGCAAATATGAGAGCAGTGATATAAAGTACATTATCACAGGTTCAAACTCCTCTATGCTCTCCAATGAGCTAAATACACTTTTAAGTGGTAGAAGTCTTAATATCCATCTCAACACTTTTAACTTTACTGAATTTTTAGACTATAAAAAGATTGATTATAGTGATGAGCTTAACAGAGTAAAAAATAGAATCGACATAGCAAGAGCAAAAGATGAATATCTTGAGTGGGGTGGTTTTTATGAAGTTTTCGAAGTTAAAGATGAACTAGTAAAAAAAGAAATTTTAATAGCGTATGCAAAAAATATTATCTACCAAGACATAATCCCAAGATACTCTATACGAAATAGTGAGATACTAGAGCGACTCTTTTTTTATCTTCTCAACAGTATAACAGGGGTTCTAAACTACACAACACTCTCCAAGACATTTAGTATGAGTGATAAGACCATAAAAGAGTATATTAACTATTTTGAAGATGTATTTTTACTAAAACGGATGGATAAGTTTCATAATAAACAAAAAGAGAGAATAAAATCAAGTAAAAAAATCTATACTTTAGATAATGGCTTCTTACAAATAGCCTCATCAAACTCTAAAAATTTTGGAAATAGACTTGAAAATATGGTCTTTAACATTTTAAATCAAAGTTGTAATGAGCTTACATATCTCAAAGATTCTAAAGAGATAGATTTTAAATGCAAAGATTATCTCTATCAAGTTTCTTATGATATGAGTGATGAAAAGACTAGAAAAAGAGAGATAGATGCGTTTAGGTTTTTAGATGTTCAAAGCAAGTGCAAACACTATGTAATTACTTATGATGAAACCAAAATTGAAAACGATATTGAAATAGAGAGTTTAGAACAGTTTATATTTCAAAAAGGGCAAGAAAATGAATCTAAATAAATTTACAATACAAAAAAGTTTCGCCATAAGTGCGGGTGCAGGTAGTGGTAAAGCATATACATATAAATGCTCTTTTAGGGTTTGATTATTTTAGAGAGGATTACACCACTCATAAATCTTATATTGAAGATTTAAAACCAGCTAAGGTAAATAAGATAGTAACTATCATCTCTACAAATAAACTACACTTAGAAAATCAAAGATAGGTTACTAAATGATACATCTGCTCAGATATTTGGAGAACTCACTATACAGAGTGGTAAAACTATCAAGAGGGCTATAGAGGTGTTGTTTGGTTCAGTTATCAACTATTATGTGGTTACTTATCTAGTACAGGGTAGGTAATAAAATGAGAGTTTATAAGAAGTTAAAAGAATTATGTTATCATTAGATGATTACAAAGGAAGCAAGTGGATGATTTAGAAAACCTACTTAACTACATGGAGAAGTATTCCCTATGGATAACGGATACTGGGTTAAGTTTGAGGCTTATCAAGTAGAAAAGAGTTCATCTATACCTCATGGTATCAGATACTCTTTGACCTTGCATGACAAAAGCAACCAAAGAGTCATAGGTTATGACAATGCGCATAGCTTTAAATCATCCAAGAAGTATGGAGCAAGAAAAGAATCATATGACCATATTCACAAACAGATGGATATAGTCGCTTATGAGTTTGAATCTGCGTCACAGCTACTCGAAGACTTCTGGAAAAGTACGCAATACTACATGGAGAATAACTAATGAAAATGAAAACGATAAGAGTTGGCATTATGTCAATGCAACAATACAAAGAACGAACTATAGCGATAGCTAAGGGTATCTACAAGCCAAAGAAAGATGAACCTAAGGTTTGGTTTGAGTCTGTCAAGTCTATGGCTCAGATACTCTCCAATGAGAATCAGAACTTACTTCAAGTGATACTTGATAACAACCCTAAATCACTCAAAGAGCTAGAAGAATTGACAGGTAGAGCAAAGTCAAATCTATCTCGTACACTCAAAACACTGGAACGATATGGCATAGTAGAATTGCATAAGCAAAACAATGCTCTTGTACCAGAGGTTAAAGCGACTCATTTTAAAGTTGAGTTTGGGCTAGAAGCTGCGTAAAAGTATGGATAGTGCTATGAAAAACATACACCCTTTGGGTTATGCTTTTTGCGAAAATAATACCGAGCTTTTCAAATACATAACAAGATAAACCATCCCACCAGCTATCTTGATATATGTGATATCTGTACTCCACACTTGATTTTAATGCTGCTGTATAAACTGTTCTCTTTCTACTCATAATATTACCCTCTCTTTTTCTTTTCTTATTTTAGCTTATTTAGAATAAAAATTTAAAAATTGTTGTTTGAATTTTATAGGGTAGTATACTTTCTGTTGGATAGTTTAGCTTCACATTTTAGTCGTAAAATCTCTTTGATTTTTAACATGCTCTTTTGATCATGATTTAGGTATCAAAAATGTAGTAAAACTTTAAATTTCCAAACCTTAAAGCCCTTGTTTATAGGCTAAATTAAGAAAGATGAGATTAATCCAATAAGTCCTCCAAGGACTGATTCAAATATATAATATTGACATTCAGGCGATTATCGCCTATAATACATTTACTACAATAAGGTAATGTAATGACTCAACAACAAATAAGTAAACTCTTAGATGTACCAGACAGAACACTTAGAGATTGGAAACAGAATAGACATAGACTCTATAATCTTTTAGAGTCTTTAGAATACAGTGATGCAAAAGAGAAAATTGGTGCAGTTGACCTTAATGATGTCATCATATTTGACCCACATCACTACTCTCGTAATCTTTTTTGGCAAACCAATGAAAAAAGTGAGCAAAAAGTATATGCTATTATCTCAAACTATCTCTCAACCTTGAATCAACAGGACATAAAAAATCTATGCCAACAGTTTGGTAAAAACCTTGTCAAAAGTGTCCTTAAAGAGAAGTATAAAAAAATGTATGCACAAGGCTATATAGCAACCAATGGTATGGATATTCCCCTTAGTGGTAGATATGAGCATAACGAAACATATAAACAGATCTTAGGCATGATAAATGACTGTTAATGTAAAACAAGTACTACAAAAAATCTATAACAACGAAATATTTAACGATGAGCTGTACTTCACTGGAGGTACAGCTCTCGCATATTATCTTAATCACCGTATTTCTGAAGATATAGACATAGTTTCCGCTTCAAAACTCAACCATAGAGTGATAATCTCTCAAATGAGTACTCTAGGAGCTACGAAAATAAAAGATGAACATGAAACTGCACTTAGAATGGCTGGACTCTTTCCTGATGAGTATATGATAAAGTTTGTACTGGATAATGTAAAGGTAGAGTTCTTTCAAGCCAATAGACCAATACAACAAGAGATACTCTCTAAAATGACATTTAAGAA
>JALUXP010000116.1 GCA_027013295.1 Sulfurimonas sp. | reverse complement strand
TTAGTTTTCAATGATCTCAAACAGTTAGCGAGGCTCCTAAACATTAGGTCTCTTTGTTTGTGGATGGGAATTATAGGGAATTGTTGCTTTATTGTTTCTTAATGTATTGGGGGAATTTTGGAAGTTTATATTATTGTTATATTTGTTACTTAAAAACTACTTTGATGCACTAGCAATCCAGCCCCCACCAATGAGCTTATTTCCATCGTAAAAGACACCTGCCTGTCCCGAAGCAACACCAAAGACATCTTCATGTAATGTTACATAAGCTTGATTATTTTTTATTAAAACAGAACATGGAACTGCATGTGTTCTGTATCTGAGCTTAATACTTGTATCAAACTCTGTTTCATTATTGAACATATTTAAATTTTCTAGCACTACAGACTTACAAGAAAGCTCCTCTTTTTTACCCACAGTTATTTGGTTGTTTTTTACATCTATATTTATGACATAATGAGGGTCATGTGCACCTCGCACAGTAAATCCTTTTCTTTTGCCTATTGTGTAGTGCATGTAACCCTTATGTTCACCCACTACATTTCCTTGTGTATCTAAAACCTCACCAGGATTGTCAACTGATACATAATCTTTGAGCAAGTCTGTGTATGTAGTTTCTACAAAACAAATCTCGCTTGATTCACTCTGACTTGCAAAGGATTCAAGGCCTTTAATAGAAGCAGCAAATTGCTTAATATCGCTTTTTTTTCGCTGACCCAAAGGAAAAATCAATCTTTTGAGTACATTTTTATCTACATAAAATAAAAAATAACTTTGATCTTTTGTATCATCAAGGGCTTCATAAAAATACTCACCATCCGTATCTATATAGTGTCCTGTTGCTAAGTAATCTGCTCCTATTTTATCTGCAAACTTTATCATCTCACCAAATTTAAGACTTTTATTGCATAAGGCACAGGGATTAGGAGTACGACCCTCTTCATAAGTATCTATAAAAGGTTGAAATACTTTTTCATTAAATACTTTTTGCAAATCAAGGACATGGAGTTTCATACCTACAAAATCTGCGGCTTTTTGTGCACGGGCTAAATGTATCTCATGATAACCAGGTTTAGTATGAAGTTTCATATAAAGCCCTTCAACTTCATACCCCTCCTCCTTAAGAAGTAATGCACTTATAGTAGAGTCAACACCTCCGCTCATCCCTACGAGAACTTTCTTACTCATCGTTGCCACTAAAAAATTTTTGTAAAGATTTAAAATATTTTGTATCACTTAATCCAACATCTTTTAAAATATCTATCTGGTTAGTCAGGGATTTTTCAATCTCATCTGCAATCAAGTCTAAATCATCTGTTAATTGTATTATTTCAAGATCTTCTTCATCTATCATCCCATTACCAACAAGAGATGAGCTTAAAAAATCGATAAGAGGTTGATAAAATTCAATCCCAACAACAAAGACTTTGACTCCTGTTACTTTTCTAGTTTGGATTAAAGTCATAGCTTCAAATAGTTCATCTAATGTACCAAAACCACCCGGGAAAATAACATAAGCAATAGAATACTTCACTAACATTACTTTTCGAGAAAAGAAGTAATCAAAATCTAATTCTATTGTTGTATAAGGATTGGGAATTTGTTCAAAGGGTAAATCAATATTTAAACCTATAGATTCTACTTCTTTGTGTTCACTTGCACCACGATTTGCAGCTTCCATTATGCCAGGTCCACCACCTGTCATAACATTAAAACCACGATTAGCTAGCATGGAAGAAAGTTTTACAGCTTTTTTATAATATGTATCGTTTTCATTAGTTCTAGCACTTCCAAAAATGGTAACTGATGGTCCCAAATCACCGAGTTCATCAAACCCTTTTACAAAATCAGCCAAAATCTTAAAAACGCTCCAAACATCTGCTGATTTTATATCTTTAATATATTTTTTACTTAGATTTTCTTTTTTCATACTAATTTTTTAGCTGTGCTAACCTTTCGCGTTTTGTACCTATAGATGTCACTTGAATACCAAAGTTACCATCGACAATCACAACTTCACCTTGTGCAATCACATGGTTGTCTACAAGTATTTCCAAAGGATCATTTGCTAATTGATTGAGTTCTATAACTGAACCTATATCCATATTCAAGACATCTTTGAGAAGCATTTTTTTCTTGCCTATTCGTACTCTTACAGGGAGTTTAACATCCATAATTAAAGATATATTATTCATCTCAAGAGCACTTAAAGTTGGATGGTTCATTGTGCTGTTATCTAAACTATCAACTTCAAGAGCTTTATCACTCCCTGACTCAACTTTACCAGAAAGTGCATTTTCCAGTTTTTCATCTATTATAAACATAAAAAGTGAATTTAATGAGTCTATCTTAAAATCATACTTATACATTATTGAATACTCATCAAGGGCAACTTCTGAGTCATTATTAACAAATTCTATACTCTCAAATTTAAATGAAACTATAGGCATCTCTTTTTGCGATGATAAAACAGTATTAATTGTTCCAAAAATTGTGTTAAAAGCTTCTTTTGCACCATCAACATCATCATCGTTAATATCATCCCTACTCACTAACTCTTCACCCATCATCAAATCTGACAATGCCGCAGCTAGATTTGGAGGAACAGCAACCATGGCTTTTGCTTCTACTGCTCCAGAAACACTCATCTTCATAAGGACAATAGGGGGAATAATACTTGCCATCATATTTAATTCTTGTTCCTCTTTCAAGGTTAAACTTGGAGCTACCCCTACCATTGTTTCTATATTTGTAATTATCTCATTTTCAAGAAGTTTTATAAAATCACTCATTTTTATTCCTTAAGCTCATTTTCCAATGGTTTATCGTTAATTATATCAGCAACTCCTGAAATTTTTTCATGTCGTTTGTATTCAAAGCTCTCTAATGCGCGTTTTACAGCATCTTTTTCAGTATCTATTATCTCTGTAATTTGAATAGATTTTCTAAATCTTCTAAGACCAATTTCACCACGAAATCTCTCTTTTCCATCTACACAAACAGTCACAATATCATCTGCAGCAGCTGAAAGTCGAATAGCATCACCAACTTGCAAATCTAAAACATCTCGTAAAGTAAGTTCCACATCACCTAAATTTGCTTCCAAGTTCACTTTAGCTCCACCTAAAAGCACTTGAAGCTCAGTATTTCTACTTTTTTTAGAACTTGTTTCATTGAGCATCAAATCACGCGAAGCCAATTTTGGAAGGATAGGTTCTAAGGCAATAACAGGATAACATATATTCATCATACCAGAACTATGCCCAATAATTATCTCCATCACCACCATTACAACGATTTCATTTTGAGCAACTATCTGAACAACATTTGGGCTAGATTCTTTTGACTCTATATTTGGATAAACCTCCATTACCGGTCCCCAAGCTTCTTTAAGGGTACTCATCATTACGCGTAAAATTGTTTCAAATAAAGAAAGCTCTATATCTGAAAATTCACGAGAGGCATCAAAAGGTTCACCTTTTCCACCAAGAAGACGGTCAAGCATAGGAAATGCAATGGTTGGGTTGATCTCAATAACTCCACTTCCTTCTAATGGTTTAATGGAAAAAACATTAAAACTTGTAGGATTTGGCAAAGACATCAAAAACTCACCATAAGTCATTTGGTCAACTGAATGAAGTTGTATCTCTACAATAGAACGCATAATAGAGGATATCTGTGATGCCAAGGAACGAGCCATCTTATCATGAACACCTCGAAAGGCACGAAGCTGCTCTTTTGAAACTCTATTTGGTCTCTTAAAATCATAAAGTGTTGCCTGTTTTTGAGGTTGTGAAAAATTCTCTGTTGACTCAGCAATCTCTCCACCTTCATCTTCTAAGACATCGAGTAAAGAATCAATCTCCTCTTGTGAAAGTATATCAGCCATTATTTACGCCTATACTGTTTTTTATTTTTTGCAATACAGATTTATGGATTTGTGATATTCTTGATTCAGTTATATTTAAAACCTCACTTATCTCTTTTAAGGTTAATTCTTCAAAATAATAAAGTTGTATTATCATCTGTTCCCTTTGAGTATAACTGCCTAAAACTTTTTTTATCACATCTACTAATTCTTCTTTTTCTATACGAACTAAAGTTGCTCCTTCATCACCAACATGAAGTTGATCATGAAGAGGCATTACTGTGTATATACTTGAAGCAACTCTTGCATCATGCACTTTAACTATATCTTCATCCAATATTGTAGCCAATTCTTTATCTGTAGGCTCTTCATCATGAACTACTCTATACTCTTCTATGGCATAGTCAATAGCCTTGACAAGTTTTCGACTTGCACGAGATAAAATATCTAAAGAACGGAGATAATCAAGCATCGCTCCATATACACGCTTTTTTGCATAACCCCAAAAAGAGTCATTGAGCGTTTCGTCATATCTTCTAGCTAGCTTAATCAACTCTTCTGTTCCTATAGCTGATAGATCCATATAGTCTATAGAACTCGGCAGTCTTTCTTTAAGTCTAAAAGACATCGCTTTTACTGCTGGAAGGTACTGAATAGCTAGTTCATCTTCCTTATGTTTAAGATCTTGAGTGTAACAATCAAGCACTTTTTTCTCCTGAAAGGTGTTCTTTATTTGCTTGAATTGCTTCATCAGTTACTTTTGCAGCAGCATCTATTAAGTTTTCTCTTTTATTGATCTCTTTTACTATCTTATCTAAATGCTTTTCATGAATTTCTCTTGGAAATCCATAAGTTTTCATAACAATAGTTCTAAAATAAAAAGCAATAATAACATGAGAGAAAAGGTAAAAGAATGCTGTAATAAAAAAAGTATAGAGAAGCAAACCCTCGGCATCAAAAGACTTTAGTATGCCAAAAACTATGCCAACAAAAAATCCCTGAACAGTAAAAAAATAAACGAAATTTTCCCCTAGCATGCAGACCCCATTTTAAGTACTTTAGAAGTGCTGAACAAGACGTTTAAATAGTCCACTTAAGCCACTTTCACTAGCAGAAACTAGCACATCTCGTTCCAATTTGGTAATGATTTTATTTGCAATAGCAACAACATCTTGATGGGGTATAGAATTTGGATATGTCGCACAAAAAATCTCTCTTTTTTTAATAGATGAAGAAACTTTTATATCAGAATTTACCTTTCCATAATATTCTAAATTTAATTTTTTTCCAATATTTGCTAAAGCGACTTGTTTAATTTTTTTATATATCGCAATAGCTTCTTTTTCATTTTTTACTTGATTTAGTATCATCCCGATATCATCTCTTACACTTGAGATGGTCTTAATCGTTGCATATGCATCAGTAATAGCAGCGGGATCTGGTACGGTAACCACTATAACATCATCTGCCGCATTTAAAAACATCTGTATATGTTCACCTATTCCAGCTCCAGTATCTATGATCATCACATCAAGTTTATCAAGAATTTCTGCTTCTTGCATAAAACGCTCAAAAAGTGCACGATCTGCATACTTCAGTATCTCATCACCACTCTCACCAGGGATTAAAATCAAATTTCTTGTTACAGGAACGAGGATATCTGAAACTGTTGCTTCCCCTTTGAGAACATGCAAGATATTTTTTTTAATCTTAACATTAAAAATAACATCTAAGTTTGCAAGACCTATATCTGCATCAAATATACCAACATTGAGACCACTTTGAGAAAGAAGGTACGCAAGGTTTGAACTAATTGTACTTTTCCCAACGCCTCCTTTGCCACTAGTTATCGCAATAAAGCGAGTATTTCTTGATCTGTTTTTACTTTTTTTTGCTACTAATTCTTCAAGTTTTTTTGCCTGATGAGAACTCATATCTTGCTCCTATTGAACCCATGGAGTAAGCATTCGATGAGAAACTCACTTGTTGCACAGACTAAGTCTTCTGGAACTTCTTGACCTACAGAAAAATAACTTATCGGTTTTTTTGTTTCATACGCAAGAGAAAATATATTTCCATACCCTTTTGTTTCATCAAGTTTTGTAAACATTAAAGTATCTATACCTAAATTTGAAAAGTTTTTATAAGTTACTTTCATATCATCATATTTGATAGAACTTGGCATAGTAAGTACGACATCTACATTAAATTCTGTTTCATTAGCATTTAAACATTCATATATCTTCTCGATTTTACCTTTATCGTAAGGACTTGATCCCATAGTATCGATCAAAATATAATCACAATATTTAAGTGCATCTAGTGCGGTAGCAAACTCTGGAGGGTCAACAACAGTCTCAATCCCAAGCTTCATCATGCGAGCATATTGCATTAGTTGTTCCACTGCCCCTATTCGATATGTATCTAAAACGACTAAACCGACTTTATATTTTTTTTCCATAAGATAAGAGTATCTTGCTGCAAGTTTTGCAATGCTTGTTGTTTTTCCTACACCTGTTGGTCCAACAAGCATAATCACCTTTTTTGCACCAATACCCGGCATACTTTCTAGTCGGATAGGGATCATCTTACGAAGAAGTGTTTGAAAATATCTTTTTACAGTAATGGAATTTTCACGCATCTGTAGTGGCATGTGTGTAAGTGTTAAACGCATAATATCATTGAGATGCTCACTATCCATACCGCTTTGTGAGGCAAGGCGATATATCTCTGCAAATTCAGGAGGGATTTGAGTTTCTATCTCTGGAGATTTTTCATCCCAAAACATATTTTGGATAAGATTTACTTTATCACCTAGTTTAGTTATCTGAGATTTTATCTCTTTAAGTTCTTTTGGCTCACTTTGTTTGACTTGAGTTTTTACTTTTGAATACTCAAACATAGGGCTTGTTACATCTGCTATCTCCGAAATCTGTGCAGCAGCATTTGAGATATTGTAAAGGACATCCTTGCTCTCTTGCTTAATTGGTTTTTGATTTTGTAAGGGTTTCTCATACAAATTGTTAGCATTATGTTTTCTAACATCTTCTTCATCTACACCAACAACTATCTCATAAAGAGGCTCTTTGCCTAGTGCTTTTTTCTGAATCTCACGAGTTTCGATGAGCATACCCTCATCACCTATCTCCATTCGTGCATTTTTTAAAGCTTCTGAGGGACTTTTACCTGTAAATGTCAATACTTTCATTTTACACTAAGTCCATAAGTGGGATAACTACGCTTTGTCTCTTTGACCACTCTTTATGGGGAATTTGTAATCTTGGAGTATTGATAACTCTGTTGTCAAAAAATATAATATCCAAATCCAAACTCCTTGGGGCATTCGCAAAACTTCTTTTTCTAGCAAACTTCTTTTCGACTCTATGCAAATAATCTAAAAAATGCCTAGGTTGTTTTGATGTTTGCAAGACAAGTAAGCCATTAAAAAAATCATCTTGTTCTAAAAATCCAAAAGGGGGATTTTGTAGTAGTGATGATGTTTGCAATAGCTCAACTTGCTTTTGTTTTTTTAAATAATAAAAAAGATGCATGAACCTTCGTTTCACATCTCCTATATTTCCACCTATGCCTACAACTACTCTATAGCGTAAAGAACTTTTTTGAGTAGTCTTATAGGAAAAGCACAAACCTTTGTATCTTACTAAGTCATCACTTAGGCTGTGCTTGAGGTACATTACTACGCTTGATCTGCCGCTTGTGCTTCTTGTGCCGCTTGTATCTCTGTCATAATCTGAAGCATACCAGTCATTGCAAGGTGGTAACCAAATGGACCAAAACCAACAACCGATGATGTACATACAGGTGCAATCATATTTTCTTTTCTAAACTCTTCACGACGGTGAATGTTAGAGATATGAACTTCAATAGTTGGAATCGCAACAGCAGCGATTGCATCACGAATAGCAATAGATGTATGTGTGTATGCTGCAGCATTAATAATGATACCATCTGCATCACCATAGCATTCTTGAAGCTTATCAACTATCTCACCTTCAAGGTTAGTTTGAAAAAATTCAATCTCTATACCATTTTGTGTTGCATACTCTTGCATTTGGGCATGAATCTGCTCTAATTTCATTGGACCATAAATTTGTTGCTCACGAACTCCAAGCATATTTAGGTTTGGACCTTGAATAACTACTATTTTCATTGTTTACCTTTTTTTAAAGCTTATTTTATCTAATCATATATTAAATCCCCATTATGCATCTCCATAACAAAAAAATTTGATATAATTTCTGAAAAAGAATTTCAATGAAAATAATCGCCCCTAATTATATCCTAGTAGGAGATACACTCCTCAAAAATCAAGCGGTCGCCTATGATAAAACTATACAAAAGATAGACTCTCTTGATGCACTAACAACACTCTATCCAGATGCACGAGTAGAGCATCTAAGAGAGCATTCCCTACTTATGAGTGGACTTATCAACGCTCATGTCCACATAGAATTTAGTGCCAACAAAACTGCACTAAGTTATGGTGATTTTATGCCATGGCTTTATAGTGTGATAAAAAACCGTGAAGAGCTGATGGAGGGTGAAGCGACTCAGTCGATGGAAAAAGCGGTTGATGCTATGCTTCAAAATGGTATTACAACTTTTGGAGCTATAAGCTCACATGGGATGGATTTAGATGTTTGTCAAAAGGCTAAACAAAATGTTGTCTATTTTAATGAAGTTATCGGAAGTCAGGCAACGATGGCAGATGCACTTTTTGCTGACTTTCTCTCCCGTTTAGATGCCTCAAAAGAGATCTCCAGAGAGGGATTTTTCCCAGCTGTTGCTGTGCATTCACCCTATTCTGTTCACCCAGTTTTGATAAAAAAAGCGATAAATATAGTTAAGAATGAAGGCTTAAAACTCACAGCACACTTTATGGAAAGCAAGGCGGAGCGTGAGTGGCTTGACTCAAGCCAAGGAGATTTTAAAACTTTTTTTAAAGAGCTACTCAAACAAGAGCATTGCGTATGTGATGCACAAGAATTTTTAAGTTTTTTTGATGATGTACCTACTCTTTTAACTCATGCAGTGCAAACTAATGAAGAGGAGAGAGAAACTATTGCTAGGCATAAACATACAATTATCCACTGCCCAATATCTAATAGACTCTTAGGAAACCCTACTCTCAACATCAAAGATCTTAACGATAAAAACATCCCTTGGATTCTTGCGACTGATGGGCTTAGTTCAAACTATGCACTCGACCTATTTGAAGAGATGAAGCTCTCTCTTTTCATGCATCCAAGTGCTCCACTTCTTCTTTTTGCAAAATCTCTCATACATAGTGTCACAAAAGGAGCTGCAGATGCACTTGGACTTAATACTGGTGAGATAAAAGAGGGGAAAAATGCTGATTTCATCATCCTTGACTTAGAAAAAGAACCCAATGATGAGTTAGCTATTCATTTAATACTTCATAGGTATAATATCTCTAATGTTTATATCAACGGATCAAAGGAGATCTAATGCAATTTTTAAAAAAACTATTCTCACCTATTACTGCCACTCTAGGCTACATACAAAATCATTTCAAGGCGATGATATTTTTACTCATTCTCTTCTTAATTTTTTCACCAAATTCCCAAAACGACTTTAAAGAAAATAATCTTACAGAGATTAAATTATTTGGACCAATAATGGATGTTAGTGAAGTCTTAGCACAGATTGAGGATGCAACTACAAATGAGCATATCAAAGGTGTCTTGCTCAATGTAAGTTCTGGTGGTGGAGCGGTATCCCCCTCTGTAGAGGTATCTTATGCTATTAAAAGATTAAAAGAGCATAAACCTGTAGTCGCTTATGCTAGTGGAACTATGGCAAGTGGAAGCTATTATGCAAGTATCTGGGCAGATGAAATCATCGCAAATCCAGGAAGCATGATAGGGAGCATCGGTGTTATTATGCAGAGTGCTGATCTGAGTAAACTTATGAGTAAAATAGGCATCAAAACCCAAGGTGTTCATGCAGGTAAATATAAAGAGATTGGGACACCTGTTCGAGCTTGGAAAGGTTATGAAATAAAAGAACTCAATAAAGTTCTCTATGGCACTTACGATATGTTTACAAAAGATGTAGCTGATGCAAGGGGTCTTGATATTAAAGAGCGTAATAAATATGCTGATGCACATATATTTACAGCCGCACAAGCTAAAGAGGTTGGTTTAGTTGACAAACTCGGTGTTATTTTCGATGCAAAAAAAAGGGTTGAAGAACTTGCACATATAAATACACCAGTCTGGAACAAAGAGGATAAATTTGATAAACTGATGAAAAAGCTTACTGCATCAAGTGCAGTAGCTCTTTATACTTATTTTCCTAGTTTGGTATTAAAGTAATCACCGAAGAGGTGTTCTCAAAGATACGCTTTACTCTATCTTGCCACAGTGTACCAAACTCTTTTATCTCTGAAGGCTCTGCTTGTCCACTCATCATCTTTTGCATGAGTGGTTGCATCTCTGGGCTTGGCATCACGGAGTTAGGGTCATAAACCACCTCTACGCTTTTACCTAAACTTATACTCGTAAATTTTGCACTCGAAGCTATAGAGGCATTAAAATCCATCAAAGAGTGTCTTGCAAATTTACCTGCTAAACCTTTAAAACCACTTTTATCTGTAGCACCTGTAATCTGTGAGACAACATTACCAATAACTCCAGCAACACCATCTTCTAGGTCCTCTTTAAATTCTACTTTTATATCCCCACGCATTGCAGGTTTATCACCATAGAGTGCTTTGAGTGCCTCTTTTGTCATGAGGTATGCCCCAGATACTGTTGGGCAAGAATGTCCAGCTGACTTTACAACATCAATATAATTAAATTCATATAGACCCATCTCAAAAGCACCGAGAACATTTGAGAGAGGATCTACTACTTTGATAACTTCTACATCATCAAAAAAACTTGGATAACTCATAGTATATTTTCCTTTTTAAGAACTTTAGCACTTAGCTTGAGAGTGTCGCTCATCAACTCAAACTCATCATCAACATCTAAACTCTCTATACTTATCACTTGAGAGTTTTGTGATACCTGTGCAAAGCCTTTTTTTACTTTAAATTTTGGATGGGATGATTCTAGCATTTTTCTTAAGCTTTGAACTTGATTTTGTGCAACTTTAAGTAAATTATCAACAACATAGGAATAATTTTGTTTCAAAGATTGTATCTCTTGGAGTTTTTGTGTTATTTTAGTATCTATAGAATTTTGGGCGTAAAGACTTTTTAGATGCTCTATCTCTTGCAATTTTGCCTGTAACTTTTGTGCAGTATGTGTAGCAAACTGATTTGAGATTGTGTCTAAATATTGCAATAACTCATTTGTATCTGGCAGACACATTTGCATCGCTGCACTTGGAGTTGGAGCTCTTAGATCCGCTACAAAATCACTTATCACACTATCTATCTCGTGCCCAACAGCAGAGATGATTGGGGTAGATGCATTGTAGATGGCATCTGCCACTATCTCCTCGTTAAATGCCCATAAGTCTTCTATGCTTCCACCACCACGCCCAACTATGATGATGTCATAAGCTTTTGTATCTGCGAGTTGTATAGCTTCAACTATGGAACTAGATGCACTCTCTCCTTGAACTAAAGCATCATAGATATCTATCTCAATATCTCGGTATCTATTTTGTGCAACTTTAAGCATATCTTGGAGAGCTGCTCCTGTGGCAGAAGTAACAAGAGCTATTTTTCTTGGAAATCTTGGAAGTTGTTTTTTAAGTTCCTTAGCAAAATAACCTTGAGCTTGCAGTTTTTGTTTGAGCTGTTCATAAGCCAGAGCGAGTGCCCCTTGTCCAGCTGGTTCAATAGTAAAACAGTTTATTTGGTATGTTCCACGAGGTTTGTAAAGAGTAATAGCACCATCAAGGATAACTTTCATCCCCTCTTCTAAAGTAAACTTTAACTTTGAAGCATTCCCTCTAAACATCACTGCACTAATAGCTGATGCACTATCTTTGAGTGTAAAATAAATATGTCCACTATTGTGATAAGTGATGCGAGAAAGCTCACCCTCAACAAAAACACGGGTAAAACTTGTTTCTAAGAGTGTCTTTATCTGTTCATTGAGAGATGATACACTAAGCGTCTGCATATATTGTATCTATAATTTTTTAGCGATTAAGAGTGTAGAGATATCCATGGAAAAACTTTTTGTATAGAGCATCTCAAAACCAGCTTCCATAAGTTCATTTTGCATATTTTCAACAGTTGAGAAACTCTCTATAGAGTTTGGTAGATACTCATAAGCTTCAAGATTTTTAGAGATAAAGCCACCCACTTTAGGCAAAATCTTATTTGTGTAAAAATTCATAATTTTTCCAAGAGATGATGGGTTTTCATTTTTCATAAACTCCAAGATGACAACTAAACCATCTTTTTTCAGTACACGATTAAACTCTTTGAGTGCATCTTCTCTTTGGACAACATTGCGAATACCGTAGGTGATACTCAGGATATCTGCTGAAGCATCTTCAAGGGGGATATCAGTAGCTGATGCTATATGATAATTAAATAAGGGATATTTCTTTCGTGCCACATCTACCATACCAACTGAGGGATCTACACCAACTATCTCACCGATAGCTATACCATTTACCTCGGCTCTATTTTTCCAAAATTCCATCATATCACCAGTACCACAGGCTATATCAACGATTTTATCAAGTGTATCTGCACCACTAAATTCATATGCTAAGTCACAAGCTTTTCTTCTCCATGACTTATCAACACCCATACTCATAACACGATTAGCAGTATCGTAAGTTGGTGCTATATTATCAAACATCGATACTATTTTTTCTTGTTTTTTCATTATTTATTTAACCTTTTTGTCCACATAATTATATCTTGCGTCTCTTGATATAGATTTAAAATCTCAAACTCATCTTCAATCTCTTGCATTCCTGTTTTTCCACCAAATTTTGGAGCAATAAAAACAAGATAGATATCCGTAATATCACGAGTGAGTTTGTACATCTGAGACCCACCCTCAATCATGATATTTTTATACCCACTTAAGGCATCAAAGTTATCTGAGATGATGACTTTTCGTTCCTGTACATGAAAAAGAGGGATAGTTTGGTCAAACTCTTTTTCGCGTGAATATATAAAGACATCAGGAGCTTTAGCATTTGCAAGTCTTGCATCAAGCCTTGGTCTATCCTCTCTTACTGTCTCACCCCCAACAACCATCAGATCACAAACACCACGCATTTGATGCACAAGTTTTCTAGAAGATTTTGAAGTGATTATTCCCTTGTCTAAAGTACCATTAAGTCTCTGTGCCCATTTGAAAAATACAAAATTTTTAGTTTGAAATTTTTTAAATGGCTCAAGAAGTGCATCGCACTCATCTTTTAGCACCCCACATTCAACCTGAACACCTGATGCACTCAAGAGAGCATTTCCTTTTGAAGCCTTAGGATTAAAATCTTCACTTCCTACATATACTTTTGAGATAGCAAGTTTAGATACAAGGGTAGCACAAGAGGGTGTTTTGCCAATATGAGAACAAGGTTCAAGTGTTGTATAAAGTGAACATTGCCTAAAGATACCCTTATGATGTGCTATAAGATAATCATGAATATCACTGGACACACTTAAGTCTAATATAAAAGCATCGCCCGTAAGTTTATAGTATGCTGATTGTAAAGCTAAGACTTCGGCATGTGCAAAACCAGCTTTTTGATGTGCTTGTACACTGAGAATCTCACCATGAGATCCTACAAGACAACAACCAACAGCAGGATTAGGATAGGTAAGACCCTGATACTTCCATGCCGCATCAAGAGCAAGTTTCATATAAAATGAATTATCGCCTAAAGTTACCATTCAAAATATGTTTTTGCTTTAAGTATTTGTGAATAATCTATCTCTTTGTATTCTTCATCATCTAAAAATATTTTGCTATCTTTTACTTTGAGAAGAGTAGCTTTTACTTTTATCTTACCTTCTAATACAAGGGATAACTTTTCACCAATGGAGAGAGAGAATTGCTTCAAAGTATTTAATTTTCTCTCTATACCAGCACTCCCAACTTCGAGACGATAATCACCAGAAACTGGAGGTGTAACATCTAAAAGTGGCGATATCATACGACTAAGATTTGCACACTCATCAAGCCCTACAGAGGAGCGTTTATCGTCAACTATCTCAGAAGAGAGTACACTTATGCGGTAGATAGTTTCTTCAAACTCACTTACTGTTGAGATATCATAAAGTTCCATATTAACTGATTTTACTAATGATTTTATATCAGATTCTAAACTCATGATTAGTCCTTGGCAATTTTTTTAAAAAGTTCTTCTATGGTTTGTGTTTTTTTAAGCTGTTCATCAAAAATAAATGCAAGTTTTGGACACTTAAACCAACCTTGATCTTTCATACAATAATCTTCTACAATTGGTCTTGCCTTTCGTAGTTGTTTGAGATAGATTTTTTTTTCATCCTCAGTATAAAAGGATGGGTCAATGTAAACTTTTGCGTCACTTCTCCCTTTGGAACAAATAACTTCTATAATACCAATCTCATGAAGTCGTTTATCATTAAGAGTAGAGAGGGCTTCAGGAATCAACTCGACAAGAATTGATTCTGTACGCTTTATTTTTATTGCAGCTTCTGTCATCGTTAGAGTGTTATTTTTTGCTCAACACGCTTAAATGTTTCTATAACATCACCAACGATAACATCATCATAACCTTTGATACCAACACCACACTCGTAACCATTTCCAACCTCTTGGACATCATCTTTGAAGCGTTTAAGTGATGTAAGTTCACCTTCATGGATAACTACACCATCACGGATAACGCGAACAAGTCCACCACGGATAAGCTTACCATCGACCACTGTACAACCAGCTATCATACCTTTTGGTATTTTGAAAGTATCTTTAACATCTGCTTGACCAGTATTTTCTTCATTGTATTTTGGAGCCATCATACCTGTAAGCATACCAGTCACATCATCAAGAAGTTGATAGATAATAGAGTAGTTTCTAATCTCTATACCTCTTTGTTTTGCAAGGGCTTTTACAGAACCAGTTGGACGGATATTGAAACCAAGGAGTATACAGTTTTCACTTGCACTTGCAAGTTCTACATCATTTTCAGTTATACCACCAACACCAGCTGATATAACATTAACCTTAACCTCTTCATTTCTAAGCTCATTGAGCGAAGATCTTAGTGCTTCGAGTGTACCGTGAACATCAGTTTTCAGAACAATTTTAAGAGATTTTAGTTTACCTTCTGCTATCATTGAAGTCATATCTTCTAGCGTTGATTTAGTTGAATGTGAAAGCTCTTTATGTCTATCATATTCATGTCTTTTCATTGCATATTCTTTTGCTTCTTTGTCACTAGCCATTACACTCAAAGTTTCGCCAGAAGATGGAACTTCGCTTAAACCTGCTACTTGTGCTGTATGACTCGGTCCAATATGTTTAATCTGCTTATTGTTTTCATCTATAAGTGCTTTAATACGACCATACGAAGATCCACACACGACATAGTCGCCAACCTTAAGCGTACCATTTTGTACGATTACCGTTGCAACTGGTCCACGACCTTTTTCTAGTGAAGCTTCAACAACAGATGCTTTAGCCATTGCTTTCTCATTGGCTTTAAGTTCAAGCACTTCTGCAGTTAAAAGAATGTTTTCTAGCAAGTCATCAAGTCCCATACCACTTTTCGCGGATACAGGGATAAACTCTACTTCCCCACCCCAATCAGCAGGATTCATATCTAACTCAGCCATTTGACCTTTTACTAAATCTGGCTGTGCTGTTTCTTTATCCATTTTATTAAGTGCAACGATAACTGGCTTTTTAGATTCTTTTGCAAGTTTAATAACCTCTTTTGTTTGAGGTTTTACACCATCATCTGCTGCAACAACAATAACAATAATATCTGTTATGTCTGCACCACGCTGTCTCATGTGAGAGAAAGCTGCATGACCTGGTGTATCTATAAAGGTGATCGCTTTTTTGTTTTGTTCAATAGTATATGCACCAATATGTTGTGTGATTCCACCAGACTCGCCATCTGCTACTTTTGCATTACGGATAGCATCTAAAAGTGAAGTTTTACCGTGATCAACATGCCCCATGATCGTAATAACAGGTGGTCTCTCAGTCGCTTCTGGATCTTCTTCAATATCTTCTACTTTTTGCGTAAACTCATCTTTAGGATCGACAATAGTTACTTCTACATCAAACTCTTCAGATAAAATCTCTATCTCATCATTGCCTAAAAAGTCATTTTTAGTCATCATCATACCAAGATCGAAAAGCACTTTGATAATATCTGATATTGGTCGCTTAAGTTTCTCAGCAAACTCATATACACGAATATCCTCAGGAATCTCTACATAAGTTACAATCTCTTCTTCTTGGGTTGCTTTAACATATTTTTTACGCTTATCACGAGAGACTCTTCTTCCTCTTGGTGCTTGTTTTTTATTTGCATTTCTACCAGCTGGTCTAGGAGCTCGAGGCTTTCTTGGTTCTTCTACAGGAAGAGGGGCTCTTTCAGTTGAGTTTAAATCTAAAAGCGTTACTTGGTCGCTCATGTCCATAGATACATCACTCATGGAACCACCAAAGATATCTATTCTTTGACCTTGTCCTTGCTTCTTAGTAGTCTCTTTTCTTTGTTTACTCTTTTTCTTTGAAGCAAGTTCTTCTAAAACTTCAGCACTCATCTTTCCATAGGAAGAGACTGAGGCTTGCTTGGTTGGGAGGTTGTAGTTTTCTTCTACTTTTGGTTTTCTCTTTTTAACTATCTTTAAACCAGATTTTTTCAGCTTAGGTACTTGAACAGTTTTTATGCCAGCAGTTGCTTTAGATTTTCCCACAACAGGTGTTGGCACTTCTTGTTGCTTTGCAACTGGTTTTTCAACTTCAGTCACTTCATCTTTTTTAATTTCTTCTTTAGGAGCTTCAGTTTCGACTTTAGCAACTTCTACTTTTGTTTCATCTATAGCTTGAACTTCTTCTTTAGGAGCTTCTTCTTTCTTAGAAGTTTTTGCAGGTTTTTTATCAGCCTTAGGTGTTGCTAGTTCACCATTCATAATGTAATTCATTATTTTTTCAGCCTGTTCCATGCTTACGGTACTTTGAGCAGATTTTACTTCTATACCCATCTCTGTTGCTTTATTTATAACTTCTTTTGAAGCAATACCCATCTCTAGTGCAACTTCATGTACTCTAACTTTATCTATCATCAGTGATGATCTCCTTTAGTTTATTCATTAGTCTATCTTTATCGCCACTTTTACACTGGCGCATTAGTGAGCGTGTTAGTTTTTTTTCATCTTTTAAACAACTACCACACAAATAAAAAGTTCTTCCAACTCCACTATATCTCTCCAATGAGCCTTCGCTACATCTGAGTCTTAGGAGTTCACTTTGAGATTGTTTATCTCGACATGAGATACACATTCTAGTTATACGATGAAATTTTTTTGCCATTATATCTAAAACTTACTTTTATTAATAGGCTAACGCTCTATTATTAGACCATTATTGTCAAAATCCAATATTTTAACTACAAAATCTGGAAATTTCTGCTTTAACTTGTTAGAAATCATCGCAGTATCTTCATCGTATGCCATATTGAAAAAGGTTGAACCACTTCCTGAGAGTGTACTCATTAACACACCACTCTCATACGCTACTTTTTGCACTGTAAAAAGCTCTGGCAAGGTTTTCATCCTCGCTTTTTGATGAAATCTATCATGCGAAGCAAGCTTTAGCATCTCCCAATCTTCATTGAAAAATGCAGCGACACTCAGTGCTGAATGTGAAAGGTTATAAACAGCATTGTCTTTAGAATAAGACTTCGGTAAAACTGTTCTTGATTTAGAAGTATTCATCTGTTTGTTTGGGATAACGACTATTGCTTTTATATATTCTGGCAGATGTTTTTTTTGAGAAAAAACCTTATTTTTTTCAACTGTTGCCGCATTAAATCCACCCATGACAGCAGGTGTAATGTTGTCTGGATGAGATTCATAAACAAGTGCGTGATTGAGGATTCTCCTTTTTGAAACTCTGATTCCGGCTGCTTCATGTGCTGATGCTATCGCACTAACAATAACAGCAGATGATGAACCTAGACCTCGTGACATCGGAATTTGGTTATAAAATGTAAATTTAAAATTTTGTGATTTATCTGTTAATCTTTTGTAGTGGTCATTAAAGATACTTATAAAAAGATTATTTCCCTTTAAACGAGGATTATTCTCACCTTCACCCTTGATGGCTACACTAAAAAACTTCGATGGATGAAACTCTACTCTGTTGCGAAGGTTTAACGCTAAACCCAAAGAGTCAAAACCTGGACCAAGGTTAGCAGATGTTGCTGGTACACTAATATTCAATCTTCTTCCTATCCAACTGCCCCAATACCATAAATGGGGGTTGATTCTTTTGTAAACTCATCATACTCAAGCACATCATGAAGCTTAAAACTGCATATTGGTGCATTTTCTAGTTTTTGAGTTTCTATTTTAGTCGTAAGTTTAACAAAGTACAACTTTGCTATCGCTTTTATGGGTTGATTTTTGTTGAAATAAAAAGCATCTCTTGCATAGAGTGGGATATTAGTTAAAATAGATAAAGATTTTAAAAAAACATAGGATACTTTTATAGCCATAAAACTTCCAGGACCATTTGCATAAAAAAGATTTTTTATCTCATATTTAGCCAACAAAACTTCAAAAATCAGGGGTAAAGCTTCCGAAGACTTTTCATCTGTTTCTATACTATCTATGAGCTTATTATCTTCATATACCCCTAGAAGTATTGGGGTTGATAAAGCAACAACTACTATATCTACTTTTTTATGCATATGCCTTTTCTAACTCCGCAGTTTTTGCTCCAACCAATTCAACAACTTCATAATTGTCTGTGTTTTTGAGAAGCTTTAGTGTAAGCTTGTGATTTAAATCATGACTCCCAGCCAAAGCTTCATAGTTCCCTATAAAATTCATCCCAATAAGACTCATATCACCTATAGCATCCAATATCTTATGTCTTACAAATTCATTTGAATAACGCAAACCTTCTGGATTGAGAACCTTTTTTTCATCAAGAACAACTGCATTTTCTAGTGAACCACCAAGTGCTAAACCTTTTGAGCGAAGATACTGCACTTCATGTAAGAAACCAAATGTTCTCGCACGAGATATCTCCTCTTTGTAAGCTTGTTTTGTAAACTGCAAAGAAAAATCTTGTTGCTTAATGACTGGGTGTTCAAACTTAATAGTAAAATCATATTTTAAGTCAGGTGAAGGGGAAAGTTTTACATACTTCTCACCCTCTTGTATCATCACCTCTTTTTTGATACGCATCACTTTTTTAGGTGTATCTAACTCGCTCACTTGTGCTTCATCTAAGAGCATACAAAAACTTGCACTACTCCCATCCATCACTGGCACCTCATCAGCATCTACTATAACTTTTAGATTATCTATACCATACGCATATACCGCAGAAAGTAGATGCTCTATCGTAGATATGACATAACCATCTTTGCCGATCACTGTTGCCATTTTTGTATCGACCACATTAGCTGGGATGAGAGGGATAGAAACATCAACATCGCTACGGTAAAATACAATGCCACTGTTGGATTCTAATGGCTCTAACCTAAGTTTTACTGGTGAGCCTTTATGAAGTCCTATTCCCACGAGTTCAACAGATTTTTTAATAGTTGTTTGGTACATTTTATTTATCTCCTAAGCAAATGAGGTAAATCATTTATTGGTTCTTTTTAATGATAGCTTTTGCTTCATTTATAATTTTCTTAATATTCAAATCTATCCATGTTTGATCCATCCATTCCGCTGGACGAACTTCTACACCTTGAACAAGGACACCAAAATGCAAGTGATCACCCATAGCATAACCTGTTTTGCCAGTTCTTGCTATTATCTGATTTGCATTGACAAAATCACCCTCACTAACGCTTACACTTGAGCAGTGTCCATAGAGAGTATAAAGTCCTAAACCATGATAAAGTATTGGCATATTACCATAGAGCCCATTAAAGTCAGAAAAAACAACATCTCCACTATTTTGTGGTCTAATCTCAGCTTGTGCGGTAGAAGCCAAGTCTAAACCTAGGTGATATGACTCACTTAAATATTTTCCTTTATAAAAATATTTTCTATGATCCCCAAAAGTTGCAACGACCATAGCACCTTTAAGAGGTTTCATTTTTTTGATATTGAAGGTTGAGATCATACCACCTGGAACTTTTGATGTTATGTCGTGGATAAGTTTTTCATTTTTTGCTCGAACATCTTCATTGACAAACTTAAACTGTTCAAGTGGATTTGTTATCTCTTCATCCTCAAGAAACTTGTCTGCCAACTCAGCAATTTTACCTTTTAAAAATCTATCAGAGATTTTTATCTTTGATATTTTATAGTTTTTTTGTTTAAGGTAAAGGGGGATATAACTTTTAGAAACATTCCCAGCATAATCCTTTGCTACAACCGTTGCACGGAAGGCATCTTCTTTCACAGGCCAAGCAAGAAGAGAGATAAAGTAACCCTCTTTGTAAAAGGGTTGTGGTTTAAATTTTTTCCCAAAGCTTGTATCTATATAAATCTCTTTTAAATTTTCATCTGACACCTTAAAGATAACAACAGCAGAACCACCTTTGTTTATCTTATAGGAGTGTGCAATTGTAATTAATTCTGGTTTTTTCTTATCTATTTTAAGATTAAACTCTTTGATAGTTTGATTTCCATTTAAAAAATTCCATTTACTTGCATCTTGGGCTAGAACAATGATTTTAATCTCTTTATCTTTGTTGGAGTAAGTAGCTCTAGGTGGATCAACAAGGATATGAATAGATGCACTTCTTGTCATAGGCATTTCAGAGTAAAGCACTGTCTCTTTTGCATTTGTCTTAAGAATAACTTTATATGCTTTTATTCCACTTGTATCTTCGATGTTGAGTTTTAATGGTTTTTTAAAATTCCAATAACCATTTGTATCAAGGATTACATTTGGTGCTATTCTTTCAAACATTGGGGATTGATATAGGTAGTATGCTCCACCAGCCAGTAACAAAAGCACAAACAATATACCAAATGATGAACCACTCTCTCTTCTTCTTCTCAACTTATCGCCTCTTTCATTATTTCTTCATTTTTATATCTTAAGACAGCTATTTCAACTGTTGGTAAACCTAAAGCATCAGCGAAAACTGCCTTTGCATCATCTATGCAAGCTCCACTTTTGCCCAGATCTTCATCTTCTAACTCAAAGACTGCTTTTGTTGCATTTTCTTGAAGTTGCATCTTTGCCAACAAGATAGATTTCAACCTTAGACTTGCTAAAGATTGATAATAGAGTAAATTTGCATTACAGCTAAGAACATCAGCTTTATTTTCTATAAGTACCTTTGCCATAGCAAATATTGTACCATTAATGCCTCGACTAAAGCCCCCCGAATAATCAAGTAAACCAGCATACAAGGATGTCGCCATCTTTATATTTAAAGCAATATTATTTACTTGCATATACTCAAATAATTTTAATGAACTAAAAATATGTATCTCATAATCACTTGAAGATGGATAAATACTTTTTACTTTGTCTACCCATGGTAGAAATGCAAGATTAGATGAAAAATCTACTTTAGAAGTATACAGCGAGACTTTTTTATGTAACTGCAATAGATATGTGTAAAGTGCATTTGCACTACACAGGTAATCGATACTAAAATTATCTGGCAGAACAATCACTATGTGTTTGGCTTTGTCAATCTCTTGTTGATTTAATAACAATCTCTCTTCTTATATTTTTCGCAATTATACTAGCTTTTTTGTTTGTTTGTTTGATAAACATAGGCTAAAACCTCGGCGACAGCTTTGAAAAGAGAGTCAGGTATCGCTTTGTCAATATCAACTTCGGCATAAAGACTTCGTGCTAGGGGTGGATTTTGTACGATTTGAACACTATTTTCTCGAGCAATTTTTTTGATTTGTTGTGCGATATTGTCTTTACCTTTTGCGATTACTATAGGGGCTTCTCCTTTAGCTTCCTCATATTTTAGTGCTACTGCATAGTGGGTAGGGTTTGTTATGACAACATCTGCATCTGGGACATCTGCCATCATCCTTTTTCTTGAAGCTTCCATTTGGATTTGTCGGATCTTACCTTTGATGAGAGGATCCCCTTCCATATTTTTCATCTCATCTTTTATCTCTTGTTTAGACATTTTTAAACCATCAAAATACTGTTTTCTCACGATAATCACATCAATAATAGCAAAAACAAAAATGATGAAGAGCATCACTAAAGCGATAGTTAAAACTTTCTCCTGTAACCAATCAAGCTGATCACCTAGACCAAAAAGTGCAACGGTCGGAAGTTCCATAATAAAATAGAAAAAAAACAAAAAACCAACACCAAGCGTAGTGAAGCTTTTGAAAGTCACCTTAACACCCTCAACCATTTTTTTCAGGCTAAATAAGTTTTTCATCCCCTTTATAGGGTTTAGCTTACTGAACTTTGGTGCTATAGCATCAACAGTAAACAAAAAACCAAATTGTGCTATAGCTGCTACTACACCTGCTATAGCTACAGAAAGAGCAAGGGGTAATACGATGAGAAGGAATTCCCGCATAGTTACAAAAGTCAAACCAAAGAGCATCTCCTTATCTATACCATCACCTAAGATACTAAAATAATATTTAAATAAAAAAATCATATGCGAAGACATAAAAGGGAAAAGAAGCAAAAGTGCCAAAATCGCCACAAAGAGGGTTACAACGCCAGAAGCATCTTGGGATTTTGGAACATTCCCTTCCTTACGGGCATCCTCTATCTTTTTGGAGGTGGGTTCTTCTGTTTTTTCTGCATCATCTGCCATTTATATCTCCTAGAAGAATTCACAAAAATCTATACTTAGATTTTTCTTTAGTGCCATAGCGGCTAGCGTAGAAAAAGGGACTAGTTCCTTTTTTGTTGGAAAAATAATATCTTCTGTTATTTGGGCATCATCTGCCATTTATATCTCCTAGAAGAATTCACAAAAATCTATACTTAGATTTTTCTTTAGTGCCATAAAAATTTATTTTATTTTCATTGAGATATCTATCCAGTTAGCTTGGTGTATTATCGAACCACTACTGATAGCGTCTATCCCTGTTTTTGCATAAGATTCTATAGTCTCTAAGGAGATATTACCACTTGCTTCAAGAGTAATATGTGCAAAATTTTCATTACGATACGCTACCACTTCTTCTACCTCATCAGGCGACATGTTATCACACATTACGATATCTACTCCTGCTTCAAAAGCGAGTATCGCGATCTTTAAACTCTCAGCTTCGACTTCTATATTTGTTGTAAAAGGGATTTTTGTTCTTGCTCTTTTTACATACTCATTTAAGTTTTCAATAGTTTTAAGATGGGTATCTTTTATCATAAGGCAATCATCAAGTCCCATTCTATGGTTTAGAGCACCACCAACTCTACTTGCATACTTTTCAAATAAACGAAGTTGTGGCCTTGTCTTTCTTGTATCTAGGAGTTTGATACCATAAGGCTTTATGAGGGATGCATAGCTATTTGTTAGGGTAGCTATAGAACTTGCATGTAAGATCATATTGAGCAAGGTTCTTTCATTTTTTAAGATAGTATGTGAATCAGTATGGATGATTGCCAAGATATCCCCTTGAGAAAAATGCTCACCATCTTTTTTCCCCCATACTATTTCAAAACCTTCTAAGTCTCCAAGAGCATCTGCATAAATCTGCCCAGCAAGGATACCATCACACCTCGCAATAATATCTGCTTTTACTTCTACAGCCTCCTCAACCAATGCATATAAATCTCCACGACCGACATCCTCGGCTAAGGTACTTTTTACAAATTCTTTTATCATAATGCTAACATCCTTTCTAGGGCTACTTTAGCCCATTTTTGAGTATTTTTATCTATATGAATTTCGTTGAGTGGTTCACCCTCATCAATAGATTTTAAAGCTAAATAAAGATCATTTAAAGTTGTCTCATTCATAGTTGGACATTCTGGCTTTGTTGAACTAAGAATATAGGTATTTTTAGGGCGAAGACGGTTTACCATATTAAATTCTGTACCAACTGCTACTTTTTGATCTTCTGGAAGTTCTGTAATATACTTGATAAGCTGAGAAGTTGAACCAACAAAATCCGAAGCATCACAGATGGCAGGATCACACTCTGGGTGTGTTGCTATGAGAATGCCTGGGAATTTTTTACGATAAAACTCTATATCATCTACGCAAAAAAGCTGATGCACTGAACAAAAACCATCAAAACAGATAATATCGCTTTGTTTGAGATCACTACCATCACCAATAATACAAGATTTAAGTCCCATCTGATTTGCTATGTTCTGACCTAAACATCTGTCTGGAACGAAAAGAATTTTCTTACCCTCTTCTAAAGCTATCGTAATGATTTTTTTAGCATTGGAACTTGTGCATACAACTCCGCCCATCTCCCCTACCCTCGCCTTGACACCAACATCAGAATTTATATATGTAATGGGTAAGATATCTTCATTAGCTATCCCTGCAGCGTTTAAAATTTTGAGAGAGTCATTAAACTGCAGAGAGTCTATCATAGAGGCCATAGCACAGCATGCAAGTTTTGGCATTACGACCCGTTTGTTTGGAGAAAGAACCTTTACACTTTGACCCATAAACCCTACACCACAGAACACAACAAACTCTGCTTTATCAGCCTTTGTCTTCATGGCAAGTTCAAGCGAATCTCCCGTAATATCACCCATCTCAAAAACTTCATCTCTTTGATAAAAGTGTGCAACCACAGTTACACTTAACTTTTTTTTGTATGCATCTATCTTTTGTATTAATTCTTTATTTGTAAATTGCAAAAAACTATCCTTGTCAAAAAAATCTACTATTTTATTTAGTACGACATTATATCAATAATTCATTATTATTAAAACTTAATTCAGTTTCTTGATTAAGGTCAAAGATAATCAGATAAATTTTCATTATAATTTTCATAAATACAAATTATAAGGGGAAGAAATGAAATTTTTTACTGTTGGGATTTTGGTAATACTAACTTTATCAGCACAGGTTTTTGCTGAAGATAAATTACAAGAGATGGTAGATAATACTTGTGGGGCTTGCCATCTTACAGGCAAAGTATCTAAAGAGAAACTAGAGCGTATGACAGCACCGCCAATGTGGGGTATAGCAACAAAAATAAAAGCACATATCCAAGGGGAACAAGAGCAAATAGATTTTATGGTTGATTTCGTACTCAACCCAGATCCTAAAAAAATGCTCTTTCCACAGGAGACAATAGCTAGATTTGGTTATATGCCTTCACAAAAAGACACTATCAGTAAAGATGACTTACAAGCTATTGCAAAGTACCTTCTTACGAAACACTATTAGAGTTTTATAGATTTGTAATCATTTATAAAGTATAATGCCAATACTTTTTTAAATAGGAACTTACATAAAAATGGAATTTTTAAACAATATAAATGTAGAATTTTTTATACTCGCTTACTTAGTTGGTGGTATCCCCTTTGGTCTTTTACTTGCAAAAAAGTTTGCAGGTGTAGATATTAAAAAAAATGGGAGTGGTAGCATCGGAGCTACAAATGTACTTCGTGTTGTCAAAGAAACGAATCCAGCACTTGCAAAAAAACTTGGTGTAGCAACTTTAGCACTTGATGCACTTAAAGGTATATTGGTATTGGCAATAGCATACTTTGCTGGAGTTAGCGAAGCAACCTTATGGGGCATCGCTGTTCTTGCTGTTGTTGGGCATTGCTTCTCTCCTTATCTTGGATTTGAAGGGGGCAAAGGTGTTGCAACTGGGATGGGTGTTATGATGTTTATGCTTCCAATAGAAACACTTATATCTCTTATCGTATGGGCACTTGGAGCAAAATTTATTCGCATCTCTTCACTCTCATCGCTTACTGCACTTCTTGCACTTGTTATTGCCAGTTTTGTACTTAAACCTGAGATGGCACATGCACCTGTACTGCTCATAGCATTTATTCTTTTTTATAAACATATACCAAATATCATCCGCTTACTAAAAGGGAAAGAAAAAAGAGTAGTTTAGGCATTATTATGACTATTTATATAGAAGATTTAAAATTTCAGTGCATCATTGGGATTTTAGATTTTGAGAGAACTACACCACAAGACTTAATCGTTAATTTTTCATGTGAATATATCTATGAAGATATGTTTATAAACTATGTAGATATAGTTGATTTGATTCAAAATTCCATGATAGATAATAAATTTAAGCTTTTAGAAGATGCAATTTTAAGTTTAAAATCAGAAATTATCAAAGAGTTTCCTCTCATCAATTCTTACACCATAAAACTCTCTAAACCCTCTATTTTAGACAACTGTACTGTTTCTTTGAGTGATACATTTATTTGCTTATCTTAATTTAGAGTTAAAAATTTATTAAAAAGAATTGAAAAAAACTTTAAGTTTACCTAAAACTATGATATAATTCCGCCAAAATAATCACTTATAGGAAAAATATAGTATGCGTATATTAATTATTGAAGACGAAGTTACTTTAAATAAAATGCTTGCCGAAGGACTCAAAGAGTTTGGCTACCAAAGCGATGTTACAGAGACTCTAAAAGATGGTGAATACTATCTTGATATTCGTAACTACGACTTAGTATTGATGGACTGGATGCTTCCAGATGGAAACTCTGTAGATATCATTGGTGATATAAAAACTAATACTCCAAAAACAGTAGTAGTTGTTCTTTCAGCAAGAGATGATAATGAGAGTGAGATAGAAGCACTTAAAGCTGGGGCTGATGACTATATCCGCAAACCATTTGACTTTGATGTTTTAGCTGCTCGTCTTGAGGCTCGTTTAAGATTCGGTGGAAGTAACATCATCGAAATTGAAGATTTGATAATCAACCCTGAAGAGGAAAAGATCACTTATAAAGAGCAAGATATCGAACTTAAAGGGAAACCTTTTGAAGTATTGACTCACTTAGCTCGTCACCGTGACCAAATCGTCTCCAAAGAACAACTTCTTGATGCTATCTGGGAAGAACCAGAACTTGTTACTCCAAATGTCATAGAAGTTGCTATTAACCAGATTCGACAAAAAATGGACAAACCATTGAACATTACTACTATTGAGACTGTTCGTCGTCGTGGTTACCGTTTTTGTTTTCCAAAAGAGGTTTAATCTACCTTTAAAAGTCGAAGAGTAATAACTCTTTGACCTTATTTCATCCACTTATACCTCAAATCCACAATTCTAACTTGTTAAAACCTTATGAAATCTTGCTATAATTTTATAAAAGGCAATTTTATTTATGTTTTCTAACTCAATCCGAAGAAATTTTATAATCCAACTCATCATAGCATCTGCGATGCTTATCTTCATCTTCTCCTCCTTTTTGTACTTCTATGTTGAAAAATCAATCTATGATGAGAAAAGAGAAGAGTTAATGGTGTATGCAAAAAATATTGCTAACAATAAATCTATTACTGAACTTTTTGTTGAAGACTCAAGTGCGTACCTCAATCTAAGTGTAGAAGTAATTTATCTGCAACATGAACAAACTGGTGTAGATCTATATGAAGGCACAAAAAATGAGCATACATTTTTAACACTTATCTATCCTTTTAATTTAGATAATCTAAGTTATCTCAAAGTTTCAAAAGAGATAACTCCAACAAAAAAACTTCTAAGTAAAATCCTCCGCTATATCATCATGATAAATATAGTTGGTTTTGGTTTGGTCATCATCTATGCAGTTACACTTTCTAAGATGCTGGTAATCCCCATTAATACACTCACAAAAAAACTCTCAAATATGAATGAACACCTTATCAAACCAGTAATCATAGAAGAACTTCCTCAGGAGTTTGAGTCTTTAGGAGAGACTATTAATCACCTTATTGCTCGTATTCACAACTATGTAAAGTACCAAAAAGAACTTTTTATAGGGACAGCACATGAGCTTAAAACCCCCCTTGCAGTCATCAAACTCAAAAACCAAGTTACCCTCATAAAAAAGAGAGATGCTGAGGCTTATATAGAGGCACTAGAGGTAACAAACCGTACAGTAGATGAGATGAATGTAGTCGTCTCAAATATCTTAAACATAGGAAGACAAGAGGGTGCACAACTCCATAAACCAGAAGAGATAGATGTGATAGCATTTTTAAATAAAAAAGCAGATGATTTTAAATTACTTGCGACCAATGAGGGCAAAAAACTCCACATAGATTTTCAACCAAAAGCTTTTATGGCTACACTTCAAGTTGATCTACTCAACCAAATCATTCAAAACTTTTTACAAAATGCCCTTAAATTTACTCCAAAAGAAAAAAATGTCTATATAGAAAGTCACCAAGATGATGTTGGTTTATTAATCCAAGTGATTGATGAAGGTTGTGGGATAGATGAAACAACCGATCTCTTTGCTCCATTTAATAGACAAGGCAATAAAAGCGGTGTGGGGCTTGGTCTTTTCCTAGCAAAAAATGGTGCAGATGCTCTTGGAGCAAACATAAGTATTAAAAATAGACAAGATGGGATAAACGGAACAGTTGCATCCTTACAAATCAATTCTAAATTATCTTGCGTATTACCTATTATTTAAAAATTCTGTCAAGCTTGATTAGAGGATAACTGCGAAAATTTGGTGAGACAAAACAGCTTAGTAGTCTGTGTTGCCTTCATTATTTTCAAACATCTCTTGTTTAAACAAAACTATTTTATTTCTACCAGTATTTTTTGCTTCATAAAGGGCGGTATCCGCATATTTGATACATTTCCAGATGGTATCTCCATCTACAGGAAATTTTGCCATACCTATGCTAATAGTTTTTTGTAGTTTTTCATTAGCTCCTACATTAAAAACAAGTTTTGCAAAAGAGGAATGGATGTTATTTGCAACTTGCAGAGCTCCTTTGTCTGTTGCATGATGTAGCATGATCACAAACTCTTCTCCACCGTAACGAATGGCTAGATCTGCTTCTCTTATACTTTCTTTTAAGATTTTAGAAAGAGCTACTATGACAGTATCTCCTACATCATGACCATAGGTATCATTGACCATTTTAAAGAAGTCTATATCTATCATCATCACATGGTAAGTCTCTTTTTCACGCTCTGCTTGACTCATAATCTGGTCGATAAATCCTTCTAGGAAGCGACGGTTATAAAGATTTGTCATTCCATCACGGAGGGAAGTATCATGGAGTTTCTCCATAAGTATGCGTGATTCTATCACTGGCTTTGCTGCTTCGAGATAATTTTTTATACTAGGGATACATGAAGTAAATTTTGCAATATCAGCTTTGTCTTTAGAGGTTATGGAGACTAAGATAGATGCATCTTCGTTGATGGTAAATGGTAAACATATATAGTGCAAATCATCTGCAGTACATGTTTTACAGAGTTCTTGAAACTCAGTAGAGATGACATTGGATCCTGTTCTGTGTGCACGACATTTTTGAGCATCATCATCGACAAGTTTTTCGTCACAAATACTCTTAAGTTGAGCATCAGAAATATATATGAGATTTCTTTTATTATGTTTATTATTAATCTCATATATAACAAAGTGTGTGAGTTTAAACTTAGAGATGAGGACATCTTTGATCCTCGAATAGACAACATTTTTATTTTCATCAAGCTCTATTGTTTTTTTAAACTTATAGATATCTGAGAGTTCATTAATAACTATTTTTGCTTCATACAGGGGATCATCAGAGTTTGACCTGTCTGTTACAAAAGTTGCTAGATTGACTCTAATCTCTCCAAATGCTTCATGCATCTTATGAAAGAGCGTATTTATCTGAGAGACAACTTCTCCAGCTTCTCCACCAACCTTTGAGTTAAATTCATGAGTAAAATCACCTTTGTAGGCTTTTGTAATCCCATCTTGTAGATTTGAGAAAAACTGGAGAAACGGAGTTATATAGTAGTTGATCAAAAAGAGTGCAACAATAATAAATAAAAGATTGATTCCTAGTATCTTGAGTATAGTAACGAGCCCTGTGTTACGCATAGAACTGATGTCAAATTCCATACTAATCGCTCCAAGTGTATCACCACGCTTTACATCATGACAAGAGAGGCAATTTGGATTACCAGCACTGATAGTTGCTATGTAGGGGATGGTAACTCTAAGTATAGCTTCGCCAGCTTTTTCTGTAATCTTCTTGTACATTTTACCAGAAGCAATCACTTTAGTGTCGATAGCATCTCGCATCGTTTCGTCGTTAAAACCCTTTCCATATTGGTCGATAACTTTTTTGCCACGAACAAGCCACAGAGATTTTACCTCATCATTATTAGCTGAAATTTGTTCAAGGAAATATTGTCTTTTATCCATGATTCCATTTACCATGTGTGCAGTTAATCCATCTTTTACAATCGTTGCTGTTGTCTTCGCTTTATCAATGGCACTATTGATGCTGTAATCTCTAAAATTGAGAGAAACATTGATGATGGTAGCTACAGCTAAACCAAGGAGCATAAGGGTAACAATACCTAAAAGTTTAAATTTTGTTCGCATGAGGATTCACTTTAAAATTATTTTCGTTAATAATATCTAATAAAAAATAAAAAGAAAGTAAAAATTGTGAGATATATTAAATATTATTCTACTGTAACACTTTTTGCTAAGTTTCTAGGCATATCCACATCATTTCCAAGTCGCACAGATATCTCAAGAGAGAGAAGTTGCACCACTACCATCATCTCGAAAAATTCAAGCATATAATCTTTGCAAGAGTTGATAGGGATAAAGTCATCTGCTTTGTCAAATGGTAGAGGGCTGATGGCACAGATGGTGCTATCTCTTGCACTAAGTTCCTCTACATTACTTTTTGATTTTTCGTAGAGGAGATGCTGTGGTAGTAAGGCTATGGTAAAAAGTTCTGGATCAGCTAAGGCTATGGGACCATGTTTCATCTCACCACTTGGGTAGCCCTCTGCATGAAGATAGGAGATCTCTTTAAGCTTGAGGGCACCCTCAAGTGCTAAAGGGAAGAACAGATCACGACCTATAAAGAAAAATCCATGACCATGAAGGTAGCGTTTTGACAAGCGTTTAATGCGTTCATGCATCGCATCTGTTACTATAACAGAAGCGGGGACCTCACGCAAAAGGTGAATCTGGTCTTGGAGTTCTTTTGTAGTGAAAGCTTTGTTTCGTTTCGCTACATAAAGACTCAGCATCCAAAATACAGTTACTTGTGTGGCAAAGGCTTTTGTCGATGCTACTCCCTTTTCTATACCTGCACGAGTAAGAATGCAGGCATCTGCTAAACGCACCATAGAGGAGTTGTCAACATTGCAGATAACAAGTGTTTTTAAGCCAGCATTTTTTGCCATTTTTAAAGTCTCTAAGGTATCAGCAGTTTCACCACTTTGGGAGATCACTACGAAGAGGGTATCTTTGCTCATGAGTGGTTCTCTGTATCTAAATTCGCTTGCTACCTCTACTGAGCATCGTACTTTTGAGTATCGTTCAAACATGTATGAAGCACAGAGAGCTGAATGGTAAGAGGTGCCACATGCACAAAGTTTAATCTCATGGATACCATCAAACAAAGAGCTATCAAGTTCATCAAAGATGATTTCATCCTCACCTAGTCGCCCAAGTATGGTGTCTGCTATCACATCACTTTGTTCATAGATCTCTTTTTCCATAAAAAATCTATACCCATCTTTTTGTGCTGAGAGTTTATCAGTTGCAAGAGTTACAAAATGTGCTTCTACTTTTTTCCCTGCTTTGTTAAAAATCTCTAGTGCATCTTGAGTAACATACCCATAGTCCCCATCATCAAAGTAGTTGACCTCTTTTGCAAGACCTATAAGTGGTGAGTCAGAAGATGCAAAAAACTTTTCATCATTCTCATTGACACCAACGAGCATTGGTGAGCCATTTTTTGCAAAAAAAATAGTATCTGGAAGGCTTTTAGTGACTATGAGCATAGCATAAGCCCCTTGTAACTCTGAGATCGTTTTTTCAAAGGCCTCAAAAGCATTTGAAATGTTTTTTAAGTTTTTCTCAAACTGATGCACTATCACCTCTGTATCTGTCTGGCTCAAAAAGGTAACACCATCTTCCTGAAGCTCTTTTTTTAGTTGGGCATAATTTTCTATGATACCATTATGAACGACATAGCTTGACTCACCAAGGTGCGGATGTGCATTGAGCTCTGTGGGTTTTCCATGGGTCGCCCATCTTGTATGACCAATCCCTACGGCAAAACCATCTGTGATAAAATCTTTTGTTTTCTCTTCAAGATTTACGAGTTTGCCAACAGCCTTATAGTTTGCGAAATTGTTATCTTGTAAAACAGCGATCCCTGCGGAGTCATAACCACGGTATTCTAACTCTTTGAGTCCTGAGAGTAAGATCTCCTTTGTATTGTTTTTACCTAAGTATCCAACGATTCCGCACATATTATTTTCCCTCTTTATCTGTATTTGTCAACATAGTATAGATTTTTGTGACATTATTGCATATATCGTTTGTTTTGTCCATTAAAAAGATATCGCGTACCTTGTGTTTGTTGGAATGTATTTTTGCTGTGACTATATTGATCTCCAATTGTTCAAAACAATCCATCATATAAGCAAGCAAACCAATTTGATTTTTCGTATGGACACTGATCTCTGCATGGGTAAGAGAGTGTTCACAGTCTATATCTATCTCGTTTTTTTTGATATCTATCTTTTTAACATTGACCTTTCTATCCATATCAAAAGCAGCATCGATGATATCTTGAACCTCTACAAGTTCACTCCCCTCAACATTTTGTTTAAAATCAATTTTAAAGTATTTGATACCATCAAAAAGGGTAAATATCTCCATACTTCCAACATCAAGATGACTGAGTGTTGCAAGTAAAAAACCAACATTGAGTGGAACTTTTCTATATATCTCAATGCTTAGAGCATTATCATTGTAAACTTTAAATTGATACTCTTTTGTCTCTTTAGCAATTTGAGCAATATTGATAATATCGAGTGGAGTATGTTGAAAATAAAAAAGGTTTGATTCTACGCTCAATACTTTCTTTTGAAGGATTCGAGTGAGTGTTGAAAAAGCAAGATTGTTTTTGACCCGTTTTTCTATGATGAGTCTTTTTTTTGCATCGGTAATTCTATCGCTATTTTGAGAAACTTCTAAGGCACTTTTGTACAAGTCATAAAGTAATTTAGAGTTAAAGAAGTTATAGATATCGCCACCTATGCCATTGATATCTGCATAAGTTAGGATATAAAGCAGATTAAGATTTTTCTCATCTTTTATTTTGGACATAAATTTGTAAAGAGTTTTTTCATTGTGTATATTTTGTTTAAAGGCAGTATTGCTCATCTCTATATGGTTTTTGATGAGTAGTACAGCTCTGTCTATAAACTCTTGTGAGAGTTTCAATCTTTTTACAAAAGGAACGATGAGTCTTGCACCTACTTCGCTATGGTCTTGTTTACGACCTTTGCCAGTATCGTGAAATAAGACAACAATCTTTAAAAGTAATTGTTCCTCAGCATTCATCATATCAAATAAATTTCGGATAAAAGGATCTTGGATATTTTCAAGAGCTTCAATGCACTTAAGGGAGTGAATATCGACAGGATAAGTGTGGTAGCCATCAAACTGCGGTAAGTGCATCACCTTTCTGAAATTTGCAAAAAGTTCCGAGAGGATGCCTGCATCATAGAAAAGTTTTAAAAAGTTATAAATATGTTTTTTTTCTAAGAGTTGCTTGAGTAAGGTGTAGATTTTTGGACTGAGTGGATGTGGAATTTTTGTGTAAGTAAATTGATTTAAAAAGCCAGCATCAAAATGGTAAAATTTGTCTTCTCTTGAGAGTAAAATCTCGAGTAGAGTAGTTATTGGTAGTGCATCAAGCTGGTAAGAAGCATAGAGCCTTCCCTCAACTTCATAGATGCCTTTTTGTAAGCGGTTATGTCTAAACTTTTTGATATAACGAGGCTCTTCGATGTAAGGTCGCACCATCTTTTTTACAAATATTTGAGTAAAATTACTGATACGCCACTGAGCATGGAGTACTTTTGAGACCATTTTTTGTTGATTGCTAAAGCCTAGCATCTCACTTACTTTGGGGATATATTCTAACAATAACCGATCCTCTTGTTTTTTTG
>JALUXP010000115.1 GCA_027013295.1 Sulfurimonas sp. | reverse complement strand
TTTGGAGTTTAAATAATTCTTCTAAAACTCTAGCACTCTCTTGGGCGCGTTTGAAGTTAGCAACTATGATGCCCTTGATGTCAGCTCGTTGGAGTTCACTTTGCGTTGAGGAACGAAGTACATCATTGATGCTGTCACGATGTTCTAAGAGTGCATCTATGTTTTCATAAACTGCTAGATGTCGAATAGATTTGAGTTTTTTTGAGAGTTCTTTGTTGTTGTGAAGGTAACGCATGAGGTCTTCTACAACGCGTACACCCTCTTTGAGTCGGTTGAGATTGGCATCTACCACCCGATAAATTTCGGGTGATAGTGATTTGTTATTAGTCATCGTTTCCTAAAACTCCAAAGATTTGAAGCAGAGAGATGAAAATATTTAAAAAGTCTAGGTAAAGTGCAATCGCTCCATCAATAGGAGTTTCATAAGCACCCTGCATAATGTTTTGTGTATCAAAAACAACTAAGATACTAAACAAAAGCACTACACCACCAGCAATAATCATTTGAAACATTGGATTGCCAAGAAAGATATTTATGATGGAAAAACCTATGATAACAAAGAGAGCTATCATTAGAGGTTTACCGTATGATGTAAAATCTTTCTTTGTTTTAATAGCATAGAAACTCATAGCACCAAATACCACTGCAGTCATCGCAAACGCGTTGCCAATGATAGTGGCTCCACCACTCATCCCAAGTGTATAAGAGAGAAGAGGTGCTGTCGTGATTCCTGTCATAAACACAAAAGCAAACATAACCATGAGATTAATCCCTGGTTTATGTTTTACAAACTGCAAACCTATCAGTAAGCCAATCTCTAAAAAGAAAAGTGGCCACATCATCCCTTGTATAGCACCTGCTAATGGGATGCCAACATAAGCACCAACCGCACCAGCCATCATAGATGCTGCAAAGAGCTTGTATGTTTCTTTTACAAAAGTGATGATTTGCGTATCGCTGCGAGAAGTAGCTCCATGTGTATAAGAGGTATTGCTTCTAGCGTAGTCGCGATTATATAGTCCCATAATTTATTCCTTTTAAAAGTATTTATTTTAAAGGTATTTTACTACTAAAGAGTAAACCTAAAGAAACAACTTTGACAGATACTCAATATATGATACAATTAAGGAAAACAATGGAGATTCTTTTATGGCAGGTGTACATTTTAATTATGAAAGTTTTAAACAACTACTTCGTTTAAGCATAGGTATAGCTGGAAGGCTTGATGAAAATCGTGCTGAGAGTTTGACGGTGCTTTATTGTGACTTTTCAGATATCAATGATGCTGATATAGAAAATTCTCTTCAAGAGGTACTAAGAAACTCAGACTCCATCGTAAACCATGAAAATGACTATTATTTTGTACTACCATATACAGATAAATATGGTGCGGAGACTGTCCGAAAAATGTTCAGTGATTTTTTCGATAAAGATTTTATCCATTTTGTAGTGAGTTTCCCTGTTGATGGCGAAGATGCACAGGAGTTGATAGACTTTTTACAAAACGGTGTCAAAAAGTTTTGTAAAAAAGATATAACATATTTGGATTCATTAACCTAAAATTTATAACCTAATCCAAATAAAATATTATTTGTATGGTTAAGACTAATACTTTTAGTATTGTTGATGTTGATAGTATGGGTGAGAAGGAAACCTTGATATTTTGTAAAGAGATAGAGCTTATCCTTAAGTTTGTATTCTACAGCTAGATCAAAACCATAAACTAGGTTTCTACTTGCAGATGTTGAAGCATAAGAATTTATCTCTAAAGATGAAAGTCCCACTAATATACCTCCCCCAAGACGAAAGCCATTATTTAAATCATATCTATAATTAACTGCCTCATAGACAGTTTGCATTGAGATATCAGAGGTAGATGTATTGAGGTATGCTAGAGATAGGGAGAAACCATTTTCATACTCATAACCACCCTCCAATAAGTAGCTCGTCCTATTGTTGGAAAACTTAGATGTAATCTTATCATTTATATTTGTATATCCCTTTGCTATATTTATATAAAAGTTTTTAAGTGGGTTTGTACTTTGTGGGTGTGTATCATCCATAAGCTTTTGTAGTAATCTGATTTGTTCTTCTTGCGATACAACTTTTTGCGATGCAACTTCTTGCAATCCATCTTCTTGTGTATCTTCCTCTTGGGGTATAGCTTCAATTTTTGTATTGGCTTTAGATAGATTATCGATAGTCACTATTTTGGCATAAGGAAATTTTCCTCGAACTCTCTTAAGTACATTTTGTGCATTTTTAGGGTTTTTATATGATGCACTATAGACATAATAATCTGGTGTAAGAGTTTGGACATACATCTTGACTCCAAGTTGATGGAGCGTATGATTGATGTTTACAAGATTAATTTTATGAGATGTTTTTGTTATCAGTACGCGTTGAGATAGCTCTTGAGAAAAGGCTAGACTCACAGCTATGCTTAAAAGTATGATAATTTTTAGTAATTTCATGTTTTTTCCTTTGTAGTGAACATAAATATTTTATATCTATTTAACACTATATTTCCTTTTTAAAACTCTCTTTATCAATGTTATAGCAAAAAATATACCAAATGCTACATTTTCTTTTTGAATTTCAACTTGTTTGATTTTATTTGTGCTATTTTTTTGCAAAGTTTTCTCAGTTGCGATTCACTCTCACCCAAACGCGCTATCACTCGTAAAATCGCACTTGGTACTGTTGGCTGACGGATGCCACCGATGGCAAACCCCTCCTCATAAAGTCTATCTTTTATCTCAAGCACTTTTTTATTATCGCCTATCTCTATAGGCACTATGAGACCAGCAACTTCACTCCCTAACTCTTGTGAAATTACCATTTTACGGAGTTTTATCTCTCTGCTTATCTCTTGCGTATTTTCTAAGATGTAGTTGAGTGACTTATGTGCTAAAAGTGTATCATAGAGTGAAAGTGAAGTTGCATACACAATAGGCTTTGCACGGTTAAGAAGATATTCCACTATATGATGTGAAGCCAAGATAAACGCACCAAAACTTCCATAGGCTTTGCCTAAAGTTCCCATCTTAATATAGTTAGGCTTGATCGCTACATCGTAATGATCAAAAACACCCATAAGATGCACACCCACTACCCCACTACTATGTGCCTCATCAACGATAAGAAGAGCATCATGAGTATCTGCGATAGAAAAAATCTCCCCATCACACATATCGCCATCCATAGAGTAGATACCCTCCACTGCTATGATTTTTCGCTTTATCCCCTTGTGATGCTCTAGGAGATTTTTCAACTCTTGCATATTGTTATGCTTAAAAAACACGACATTAACTGACTCAAAGTGAGTTGCCATCACTCCAGAGGCGTGGTAGAGTTCATCCATAAAAAGCATGTCACCCTTGCGACAGAGTGACTCTATGAGTGCGAGATTTGCATTGAACCCACTCCCCATCACGATGCACTCTTCAAAACCATTTGCCTCACTCATAGCCCTCTCAAAGTCTTGATGGATTTGATGATACCCATTGACAAGCATCGATGCTTTTGAAGCGTGGATACCGAGCAGGTCTAACTCTTGACATACTTCAGAGTGCAACTCTTTTATATGGGCAAGCCCTAAGTAGTCATTGGACGCAAAGTCCTTGATGCTTTCATCTATCACCTCTCTTGAGCGTAGTCTATTGGACTTTTTTAAAGCTCTGAGTTCATTTTCATAGTAGCTCATAGAAATGCCTTTAAAATCTCAGTGTTGAGACCCATAGCTGTAGATTCGTTTCCTCTGACCTCCTTGATATACTCTTTACAGAAGCCCTCAACCATACAAGCACCAGCCTTACCTCTCCACTCGCCACTCAGCATGTAAGCATCTAAGGCATCCATATCAAACTTTGAAAAAAGGTAGTCGGTTGAAGATATATCTATGATTTTTATATGCTTACTTTGGTATATCATACAAGTGATGATAGAAGTGATGTTGCCACTTTGTGTCATTAAGATATTTCTAGCATCATCCTCACATCTTGCTTTTCTAAGAATTTGTCCTTGTGAAGTCACCACCGTATCCGCCACTAAAAGTGGATACTCATCAAACCCAAAAGCTTTTACATTAGCATCATATTTTCCTAATGTAGCTTGATAAACAAAGTTTTTAGGACTTGATGCTTTAATGGAGTCTTCATCAAAATCCACACTCTCTTGGATAAACTCTATACCCACTTTCTTTAATAACTCAGCACGAGTAACAGAACTAGAACACAATCGTATCATTTTACAAACTCCACTAATTTTTCTATGACCTCTTTGTTAGATGCTCTTAACCACTGGTTAAAAGAGGGATGCGGTACTCGTAAAACCTCTTTAAACGAGAGTTCATTAAAAAGGCTATCAAAAGCATTTTGTGCAAATCTTCCACAAAGCACTATCTTTTTATCTGTATGCAACTCTAAGCGTGATTTAAAAGAGCCCATCATCTTTGAGACCACATCATTGACACCTAACTTGTCATATTTTCTTAACTTTGGATTTTGCCGAAATTTTTCAAACAGCTCAAGAAGAGCATCATCTTGATTGTAAGCGGATTTTTGTAGAGGGTAGTTAGAGATATTTATGATGCCCACTTTTGGGAGTTTGTCCTCAGAGATGAGTTTACCAAAGGGCTCACTCGATGCACACAGTACCTTAGACATATCTCGACCACTTTTTCCAGCCACAGGATAACCCATCTTCACCTCTTGAGTATGAGGTGATTCTAGTACAAACAAGACCTCTGTATCATCATATACAAGATCATCTACAAAATAATTTTTAAATTTTTCATATAACATAGGATATTTTGTATGCAAACATAGTTACATCAATCACTGAGCATAACAGATAACCCTATTTTTTCCCATATCTTTAGCGATATAAAGTGCTTTATCTGCTCTTTTAAGTGTATCATTTATGCTCTTGTCATTTTCTCTATCAAAAGCATCTAGCCCAATACTGACAGCAAAATCTATAGGTAGATTCTCATATCTAAAACCCAAGTTTTTTATATCCGTTCTAAAGGTGTTTGCAAAAACCATGGCATCTTCTTTATCAGTATTTGATAAAATAACAGCAAACTCTTCACCACCAAACCTTGCAGCAACATCACTCTCTCTTATAGAATGAGTAAGTTTTTCTGCCAATTGTTTGATAACTTCATCACCTACATTGTGTCCATAAGTATCATTAATCTTTTTAAAATCATCTATATCAACCATCAATACACAAAAAGGTTTTTGTGTCCTTTGAGCAATAGAGACTATTTTTTCAGATATATCAGCAAAGTATCTTCTATTATACATATTTGTCAAAGGGTCTCTGTTGGCTTGTTCTTTGAGTTTGGCTTGAACTTCTTCTAAAACTTGTGTTTGGTTTGTAAGTTTTACATGCGTATCTATAAGTTTGCTTTGTGCCTCTTTTTGTAAGCTAATATCTAAGCAAAAAGAGATTAATACACTTCTTGAGTCCTCTAAAATCTCGACTTTTTCTTGTATTTGGTACCATTTATTTGCTACTTCGTTAAAATGCTCATATATAACATAACCATTGTTCATAGTAGATTGAAAATCATGTTGAGTCGACTTTTTTAAATTTGCAAGTAGCCCAGGAGCTTTACACCACATACAAGGTGCTTCTTGCCCATAAATAGCTTCCCAACAGTTCACCGCTGTCATATCTGACATAACATTTTTCATAGCCTGATTTGCATAAATGATTTCATACTTTGAAAGATCAATCACGCTTACAGCAAAAAGAGATGTATCGTTAAATGTATTTATAGAGATAAGCTGGTTTATCTCTTTATCATCAAAACTAATCATCTATCAACTCATCATCAAGAAGTTCATCATCTTCATCCTCAAGATGCTCTGCATAGATATTGCCTATGGCTTGGAGAAGTTTTTCTTCATTGATAGGTTTTAACAGATAACCCTGAGCACCTGACTTGAGTGAAGAGACCACCATCTCCTCTTGACCATGTGAGGTAACCATGATAATGTTGACATTAGTATCAAACTCTCTAATTTTTGTTACAGCCGTGATCCCATCCATATCTGGCATAGTAATATCCATGGTTATGAGGTCTGGTTTGAGCTCTTTACAAAGTTCTATTGCCTGACGACCGTTCTTTGCTTCACCTGCGATGGAATATCCTAGATTTGTAATATATTTTTTTATATTTTTTCTAATAATAAGTGAGTCATCTACAACTAAAATATTTAACATTTTATAGTTCCTTAAAGTTTAATGTTTCGCTAAATTGCTCTTTTGGCCCAACAGCAGTTAAAAGCATTTCGCCAAACTCTGTTATGATTGTTGCTGCAGCAATTTGAGAACTTTTTTGTTTAAAAAGTGATTTTGCTTCGGAGATTAAGATAGGGGGTGTTATCCCTAGAGTTGTTCCATCAAGAGGGTTTTTAAGGGCATTACCTACAATGGTATTTACCACTTCACAAGAAACACTCTCTTGTATCTCCTCTAACTCCTCTTCATCAACCTCTTCACCTTCTAAAAATGCCTCAACAACCTTACTTAAAAGTTCATCGTCATATCCCATAGTTACGAGGACTTGAACAGATCCACCTGTCCCTATCATCGCAGTATTTTTCTTGAGTTTGACTTTCTTTGGTGATATTATATCAACTTTTTTACTCAAAACTTGAATCTCTAAATCCTCTTGCAAAAAACTCATAGCACGCTCAACTAAAGGTGATAAGATCTCATGTTCAAAAATTGTTTCTTTATGAGACCACTGCACAGTAACACAATAGAAAAGTTCTCCATAATACCCCTATATCAAGGGGTTTAAAGCACTTTTTAGCTATAATATTACATATATATAAAGGTAATTTTTCTAAAATAAGGTGATAAATTGGCATTTAAACACTCAAACAGTAGTTTTACAGATTTAGTAGCTGATGCAAGGATAGAATATATACTCTACACTTTCCAATATTTCAGTAAAAGTAAAGGAACAAAATTTGCTTTTTAAATTCTAAAAAAGAGTTTCCCATCCAAGTACTTCTTCTTCCACTCCTTGCAATAATTTTATATTTTGCAAATAATA